>NZ_JAKEVZ010000054.1:0-449 GCF_021491425.1 Mariniradius sediminis
AGACATCGTGGACAGCGACCTACTGATTACAAGTCCATATATTTAGAGATTAGCCTTTCTGAAATCCCGGAATACCTTATCAAATTCTCGAGATACTTCCTCGACCTATTGCCCTTGATGTGTTTCTCAATAGCCAATGCCATCCTCCTCGATGTGCAGGGTATCGATAGTTTTAATATCCAATCGTCGGCAACCTTTGTGTGCGAGTCTTTGAAAAAGTGGCTGTTGTGCTGTATCAACCGGTTTTCCAAGTCCATCGTTTGGCCAATGTAGTAGCTACCTGTTGATGGGGAGTAGAGTATGTAGACAAAATGGGTCTCCATAGGGTGAAAATGAAAAAGGCAACATCTCTGCTGCCCTTTTGAGCCCCCTGCCGGGATCGTCCCGTCCCGATGGTTATCGGGAGACATCGTGGACAGCGACCTACTGATTACAAGTCCATATATTTA
>NZ_JAKEVZ010000055.1:0-446 GCF_021491425.1 Mariniradius sediminis
AGCGAAGCGATGGTCTGGTTCAATCCTGTCAAAGGATCAACCACGACAACATTCGACAGGGTTACATTGCCCGTGTTGGTGACGGTAACGGTGTAGTTCAGGACATCGCCCACCGCATCGTAACTGCTTTCAGCCACGGACTTGTCGATGAACAGGGCAGGGGACTGTACCGCGTTGATGGTTACCTGGTCGGAAACACTTACAGAACCGCTTGAAGCCGAAGCTGTATTGGCCACCGATCCGGCATCTATATCTGCCTGGGTCGCTGTATATGACGTGTTGAAGCTTTGCGAAGCCGTTGGAGCGAGCGAAGCGATGGTCTGGTTGAGCCCTGTCAGCGGATCGACAACCACGACGTTGGAAAGTGTTGTATTGCCCGTGTTGGTGACGACAATAGTATAATTCAACACGTCTCCCACTGCGTCGAAGCTGCTTTCAGCCACCGA
>NZ_JAKEVZ010000056.1:0-370 GCF_021491425.1 Mariniradius sediminis
CTTAAAATAGGCAAAAATTACTACTTAAACAACTGTATATCAATATTTTAAACAATTTGTTAAGCCTTCGGTTACCAAAAACTAAATTAATTTGTATCTTCCGTCAACGAGTTGTGCAACAGGCACAGGCGTTTGGCTCAATGGCGGGTGACGTGGTTAATTGAACATTCTACCTCGCATCAACTTTTGTGGTGTATTGACAGTTTTGTGCTTCGAAATCCGCCACTGCGCCAAGCGCCAAAACGTCAGGCTGTGAAATAATCTGTCGATTTTTGAAAAAACCGCGTTTCTGGGCCGTATAGCCGGTTTGCACCAACAAAACCTTGAACCATATTCAAGGCATAAATTAGTTTTGACACACCTCCTTTCA
>NZ_JAKEVZ010000057.1:0-370 GCF_021491425.1 Mariniradius sediminis
CAGGGTTACATTGCCCGTGTTGGTCACTACAATTGTGTAGTTCAGGACATCGCCCACCGCATCGAAACTGCCCTCTGCGACTGTTTTCTGGATACTTAAGGCAGGGGACTGTACCGCATTGACGGTTACCTGGTCGGAAACGGATACCGAGCCCGAAGTGGCGGAGGCCGTGTTGCCAACCGAAACGTTGTCCAGATCAGACTGGACGATTGTGTAAGACGTATTGACGCTTTGCGAAGCCGTTGGAGCGAGCGAAGCAATGGTCTGGTTCAAACCTGTCAAAGGATCGACGACCACGACGTTGGGCAGGGTTACATTGCCCGTGTTGGTCACTACAATTGTGTAGTTCAGGACATCGCCCACCGCATCG
>NZ_JAKEVZ010000006.1:0-294122 GCF_021491425.1 Mariniradius sediminis
TTTTGAAGATAGGAATAGGAACTGCCACTTTCCAACTCCTCAACCACATGCTTCTTGAAGCCAATACTGTACCGCTTGAATTCCCGAACCGTTTTTGTCATATTTAACCTGATTTTAGTCTGACCTCTTCTGTCAAGCTATTTCAGGACATGTCACTCATATCTCATATCTTGCTTCTCGCTTCTCACATCTCCCCCATCATTTCTCAAACTCCACCTCGTACAGCGACATATATTTACCCAAATCGGAGAATTTGAAAAACAACCTTGCTTTTTTGCCCAATCGGAGGCTGGTGTATTTGTTGGCGACGTCTTCGGGCGTATTCAAGGGTTGGAGTGAGGGATACCAAATCACATGACCAGGTTTTTGGACCAGCAGTTGGGGTTTGGTCCAGGCTTGGGAATTGTTGCCTTCTCCAAGCTCTTTGTGGGGATTGAAGGAAATGTACAGCTTATCACCAATCCATGATTGGCCTTCGACCCTACCCATCAGCATGACCCAACATTCCAAATAGTCATTCCAACTGACGGATGGCCCCCAATGGAATCCTCCCTGAGGAGATGATGCTGGACCACCACCTTCTTCGGCAGGTATCTGTAAACTCGCCACAGGTTTGCCAATACCATCCCAAGCGGCATTGAAGCCTGTGCCATCCCATCGTTTGGCTTTCCCCTGCGGATCATCCAAATCCGTGATCTTGATGCGTGCGATGCTGATGCACTGTCCGCCCGCCTCGACCAACGGATCATAGCTCGCCGCATCAAACACGCCGGGGTAGCCATATTCTCCATAAAACAGGTACAGGTATTCGCCCACGGCCACCGCAGAGGGGTCACCGACACCTCCAGCAAAAGTCTTGGAGATATTGTGTGGTTTCAAGATCATGCGGGGTTGTTTGTCTTCCAAAAACAAGCCCTTGTTGTCCCAGGACCAACCCCCATCGGTGGACTTCATGACACCGATGCGGCAGACTGCTGCGGGCGTAATTCGCTCTGTCAGCCCAAGTGGCCAATCCTTGTCTATATAGCCCTCGCCTGTTTCAGGATTGTAGGGAAGGGTTTCGGGATAGTTCTCATTGTGGTAAATCGCATAAAGCGTCCTACCACTTGGATCCTTGGAATCCTGATAGACCGTCTCAAACCACACGGCCCCATGTAGGCCAGGCTGTCCAACAGTAGCGTTTTTGGGTAGTTTGGGAGCGATGTATTCAGAAGCGGGCGTGGAAAACACTTCGTCCGCATTGGATCCAGAGGCAAACTTCAAGTCCTCGGCAAATCCCCAAACAGGGTCTTCTCCATATTTTCCCGGAAAAATCCGCAGCGTATCTCCCACCCATACTTCTGCCATATTGCAGTCCACAAAATTGTTGAAATGGAAAGTGTCTGTTTCGATGAGGCGAAATTTGGGGATTTCGAAGGATTCAGCGGTTGGCGGCTCGGTTTTTTCGGTTTTGTTCTGACAGCTAAAAAGTAGGAACGCCGAAGCCGCGAGAGCCAATAGGAATGATTTCATGGTTTTTTGGGATTTTCCTACAATTTAAACAGGTAAACCCAAAAAAGACAAGGCCCGGACTTTCAAAATCCAGGCCTGGCCAAATAATTTGTTATTTCTCAGTTTTCCTCAATCGCCGTTGCCACTTGACCGACGAGATACCCCTTTCGCTGGATCAATTGATCGATGCTCTGGAGTTCGGGCTCCACGTGTTTGCCCTCCTCTTTCAGCTTCAGTAGAAATTCCCGGTATTTCATGTAGGATTCTTTGGCCTTGTCGGGTTGGTTGAGTCGGGAATAGACTATCCCCGCTTCTTTCTCCAAATCAGCCAAGGGCTCAATGGATTTCCGCTTGCCCTTCTGGATGTAATCCAAGGCCAGTTGAATGGAATAACGGTCATTGGATATCCTACGCTGAATCCTACTGAGTAGGAGGTAGTCCTTGTCCGTGGCCAAATCCAGGTTATTCAGCCTTTCGGTCAACTGCATGGCGTAGAAATAGTTTTTCAAATGGTATTCCTGCCAAGCCGCGGTGCTGATGGCGTTGGCTATCACTCCTGTGTATTGGTAGTCGTCCAAGCTTATGATTTCCGGGTATTGTTTCAAAAACGATTTCCCGTACCGCTGCGCCTTGATGCGCTGCTCGCTGGTATATTGAGCACCAATATCCTCCAAAGCGCTGGTCGAAAGGAAATACACCGACATGCCCAAGTCAGCCGATACGCTGTAATCCGGTACATAGCCGTAGTTGATCCCATCGATGGTCTGGGCAGTAGCCATCGTAACCGCTGCAATCGTCGCCCAAGTGCGGGCACGGGCTTCGGTCTTTAGCCGCGCATTGAGATTGATCAGGTTATGTTCCAAAACAACATGTGCCACGCATTCTGCCAAGACATTCAGCAACTCCGCCTCCGTTTTTGTGCTGGCAAGCATTCCCGTGGTGAGCACAATCATCCCATTGTCAAATGCAAATCCAATCTGCTCTGTCGAATTCAATACCACAATCGAAAAGTTGCTGGAGCGTTCTTTGACCAAAGGCGTGGGGTGAATCAGATTGACCATCTGGTACAGATAGTCATAGAGCATATCGTCCTCAAATACCATTTTGTTGCTGAGGGCGGTGGAGTAATAGTCCAAGGCCTCTTGGTGCAGCTCTTCCCTCCTGCCGCGCTCCCACCCGACCTTGTTGACGTTTTCGGCCCGATTTTCAATCCACACCATTTCCCAAAAGTCGTGGCCTTCATCCAATAGTGTGATCTTGTCCTCACTGACGGCCCTGACTTCCGTGAACACATGTACCAAGTATTGGGGTTTCAAGGTATTCGGATTGGTCCTTTTGGCCAAAATGGGGATGGTGTCGCCGACATGATAATGGGCAAAAGGCTTTGAAACGATTCCATTGAGGTAGATTTTCTGCTGCGCGGATAGATGTGTGGAAAACAACAGGACAACAAGTAGGGAGAGCGTCAATTTCTTTTTCATATCAAAAATCTTTATATCCATGATTGGTTACGGCTAATCCAAACTGGAGGTTACTAAAAAATTCGATAAAAGGAGAAAAATTGAAAGTCACACCTTGTGCAAATCAACAGTAATCCAGCCTCATTGTAGCCCATAATTTTCCCATCGTGGAAGTACCATTTCCCTTTTTACCAGCGCTTGAATCCCATCGACCGTGGTAACCGAATCTTGGTGTCGTGCAAAAAAAGCCGGCAAATTGGCAGCGTTGGCAATCACACGGTCGAGCTCGGGATCTGTTTTTCCGAGTTTGAGCAAAGCTCTCTTCTGTTCCAATAGGAGGGAGAGCAAGCTTCGGTTGGCATATTCGGGATAAAGGTTGTCATTGTCAAAAGCCTGCTTTTTGTCCAAACCCAAGGCAAGTTTTTGGACAGCGGCGATCTTGACGGGAACGCTGTCGGGACTTAATTTTTCAACATCCGCCAAGACCACATCGATAGCGACAAAAAACCGATTCAACTTATGGCCGATTTCGAGATCGAGTTTATCGACTATTTCCTCGTACTTGTATTCCTGTTGGACCTTGACCTGATAGTCGCTGTAAGCTTTGGCACCAATCCAGGTAAACGCCGCCGACAAAAGCCAAATTCCAAATTTGGAATCAAAAATTTTAAGGGTCTTAAGCAGGGTGGATTTTGGTGCCTTTTTCTCAAGAATTTCTTCCATTGTCTCGATCCGGTAGGTTTCGAGCGCTTTGATTCGATCTTTTTCTTCGGGCGAAAGCATGGGTAGTATGTTTAGCTCATTTATTTAGCTAAAAGTAAATACAATACTCGCTTTCAAAAAATAGGCACACCCAAGAACACAGCAACATTTATGAAAAATGGGCAAACAAGCCTACCAATTTTCCAAGATCGACAATACCAATCGGGAGGAATTGACTGAAGCAGGGCCGACAAATTGCTCGAAATTGGTGCGTGCATCGTGGTTTGCATTGTCGCTGCAGCTGCGAATCACTACGAAAGGAATCCCCAAGGTCCTACAGATATGGGCAACCGCTGCTCCTTCCATTTCGGCTGCCAAGGCGCCGTATTCCCCATACAGCCACTGCGCCTTGTCTGGACTACTGACAAACATATCGCCCGTCGCAATCAAACCGGTAAATACGCTGGGCTTTCGTCCTGAAAGACTATTGAATTCGACTTGATTGGAAGCAGTTTGGCTTTTGGATACCAACATCGGATCTGAGGGGATAAAAAGCTCCGTTTGGTGCCCGCCTGTGAGTTCGCGATAGGTTGTTACCGAAAAACCGTTTCCGTCGTACTTTCCAAAGTCATGCTGGAACAAGCGATCCCCGATCACCATATCGCCCGGCAAGGATTCGGGATGTAGACCACCCGCGACACCCGTGAAGATTAAGGCATCGACGTCAAAGTTCTGCACCAAAACTGCCGTGCTGTAGGAGGCGTTGATTTTGCCTACACCGGCTTTGAGGACGACAACTTTTTTCCCCCGGATTTTTCCTTTGTAAAAATCGATCCCGCCGATGGGCACTTTCTTTGGACGCTTCATTTCACCCAACAACAACTCAATTTCTTGGTCCAATGCCCCCATCAAAGCGATCCTTTGGGAAAGCGTCTCGGAGACCGGAACCAGCCAAAACACCAGCAAGAAAGTAAATGCCCACAGTTTTTTCATGCCACAAAGATCACAAATGCCCTTTGATCCACCATGGTTTTGGGATGATCGGAGATAAAAAACAAATCAGGGAAGAAAGTCGCTACAAAGACACCGACTTCATGATTCAAAATTCATAATTCGATGTTCGACATTTTTTTGAATTTTGAACAATGAACACCGAATACCGAACGTCGATCTCCAGTCTTGTGTCTTGCATCTTGTGTCTCAAATCTCAAATCTAATATCTCCTCTCTCCCCTACTGCCAAAGAAAAAACAGCGCCAAAACCGAAATCACCGCCAAAATGGGATTGACTTCTCGGTGGCCTCCGGTCAGCAGTTTCAGCACCGTCCAACTGATGAAGCCAAATGAAATCCCTGTCGACAGGCTGTAAGTAAACGGAATCAACACCATGGTCAAAAAGGCCGGAATCGCTTCTTGGGGAATTTTCCACTCAATCTTTGTCAGCGGAATCACCATAAATGAGCCTACCAAAACCAAGGCAATCGAGCTGGCTACAGCCGGAACGATGGAGAGTAAGGGCGAGAAAAACATAAACGGCAGAAAAAGCAAACCTGCCGTGATGGCGGTCTTTCCCGTACGACCGCCTTCCTCGATACCCACAGCCGATTCGATGTAGGCCGTGCCCGAACTGCTGCCCACCAATCCCGCAAACAAAGTCGCAAAGGCATCCGTCAGCAAGGATTGGCGCATATTGCGCGGACTTCCATCTGGGTCCTTCAAGCCCGAGGCTTCCGCCAAGCCCACAAAAGTCGATATCCCGTCAAACAAAATTGTGAAGGTAAATACGAATATCACGGGCAAAAACCCATACCGCAGTGACCCCAAAATATCGGCTTTGAGCAACAAACTGAAATCCGGCGTGGCAAAGAAACCGGAATAATTTACGACCGTCGCCATGCCGAAATTGAACGCAGAGGCGTCGCCCCACCAGCGTCCGATCGGCCAAGCAAAAAGGGTGGTAAACAGGATTCCCAAGATGATGGCGCCGCTTACCTTGCGGATGATCAGCGCCGCTGTCACCATCAATCCAAGCAGAAAGGTCAAGCTGACCGGATCTTTGAACGATGCCATCCCCACCAATGAAGCCGGATTGTCCACGATGAAGTGCGCGTTTTGGAAGCCAATGAAACAGATAAAAAGACCGATTCCAGCCGACACAGCATGACGCAGGGAGACAGGAATCGCAGCAATGATCTTCTCCCTCGTCTTGAAAATGGACAAAAGCAAAAAGATCACCCCCGACCAAAACACGGCACCCAAGGCTTCCTCGTAGCTCAATCCATATCCCTTGACCGCCGTGTAGGCAAAAAAGGCATTGATGCCCATGCCGGGGGCGACGACAATGGGATTTTTGGCATAAATCCCCATCATAATGCTCCCAAAAGCCGACACCAATACCGTCGCGGTCACCACGCCCGAGAATGGCATCCCCGCATCGGCCAAGATGGCGGGATTGACGATGATGATATAGAAACAGGCCAAAAAGGTACTCAGGCCCGCCAGGATTTCAGTTTTGGTATTGGTAGGTTTGATGCTTCCCATGTGATTTTTCCGAAATTGAAAAATAAAGGGAACCGGGATGAAAAGCAAAAGACAAAAAAACGCTACCCCAAAACCCAATACAGCAAATGGAGTATAAGGTCCCTACAGTCGAAATATTTCATAGGTTTGTTCATCCTTGATTTTTCCAATATGAACTTCATTGACCGGATCAACTTCCGAAAAGCAACCCTTGCTGACCGACAAGCCCTTTGGCAAATCATCCAACCCGTCATCCGACAGGGTGGAACGTATGTCTTTTCACCAGATTCGGATGAAGAGAAAATGATGGGCTATTGGCTAGGGAGCGACAAACAGACCTATGTGGCAGAAATTGAGGGAAAAATCGTGGGGACTTTTTATATCAAGGAAAACCAACCGGACCTTGGCAACCATGTCTGCAATGCGGGATTTATTGTGGATCCAAACACAGCCGGACAGGGAATCGGCCGACAGATGGGACTTTTTGCACTTAGTGAAGCGAAAAGGCTAGGTTACCAAGCCATGCAGTTTAACTTTGTCGTCAGCACCAATTCCCATGCGGTACACCTTTGGCAAAGCCTCGGATTCCAGATTATCGGGGAAGTGCCCGATGCCTATCGATATCCCGAACGTGGCATGGTATCGGCCTTGGTAATGTACCAAAAACTCTAAGACCTAATGAAAACAGACTTTTTGATTGTAGGTGGTGGCATTGCCGGACTGACGACTGCCATTGCGCTGAAAAATATCGGCATCCAAGCAATTCTCGCCGAAGCAGCTCCCGAAATCCGGGCCGTAGGCGCAGGCCTCGCCCTTGCCGCCAATGCCATGCAGGCACTTCGACAAATCGGCGTTTCGGAAGTGGTCATTCCGCTCGGCCGGGAACTGAAAGCCTTCACGATCTACGACCAAAAGGGGAAACCCATTTCCAAAACCAATACCGACCCAGCCAACTCCCGGTTTGGCATCAGCAATTTCACCATCCACCGTGCGGCACTGCACAGTGCCTTATTGGCACAGCTCGATGCGGGGCAGGTATTGACGGGAAAACGGTCCATAGACATCGCTGAAGAAGGGGCTTGCTACCGGGTTGATTTTGAAGACGGCAGCTCGATAACTGCGGAAAATGTAATCGTCGCGGAGGGAATTCACTCCCCCATCCGAAAAAAACTCCTCCCCTCATCCAAAATCAGGTACGCAGGCTATACCTGTTGGCGGGGCATCACAGACAATCCAGCGCTCCAAATCGAGGAAACATCAGAAACCTGGGGAGCAAAAGGGCGCTTTGGCGTCACGCCGTTGGCAAACGGACAGGTGTATTGGTACGCGTGCATCAACAGTCCACACGCCAATTCAACTTTGAAGGATTGGGGGAAAAAGGAACTGATGGAGGTTTTCAAGGACTTTCATAGGCCGATTCCGCAGGTGTTGTCGGCGACCAGGCCCGAGCGGATCATTTGGAACGATATTCTGGACTTGGAGCCCATTGATCGTTTTGCCTTCGGACGAATTGTCCTGGTCGGTGACGCAGCCCATGCCACCACGCCCAATATGGGCCAAGGGGCCTGCATGGCAATCGAAGACGCAGCGATTTTGGCGAGTTGTTTGTCCAAGAACACGGACGTCGCGGAAGCTTTTTCGGCCTTTGAAAAAAGAAGGCTCAAGCGCACACACAATATCGTCAAGACTTCTTGGACGCTTGGCAAAGTCGCCCAATGGGAAAACAGCTTGCTCCGCGCCATTCGTGACAAGGCCTTTCGGATGATTCCAGTAAAGCAAAGACAAAAGCAGATCGAGGCGCTATATGCCGTGGATTTAGGTTAGGAGCCCGTAGTATTCAGCCCCCGTCTGTGTAAATGGACCGTTTCAGATTGGTGGCTGACACGATGTTTTCTAAATTTAACCATTCCCAAAATGGACTATGAAACTTGTAAGCCCCCACTTCTACGTTGTCTTCATTCTGATCCTGGCTTTTTCCTGTGGTCAAAAAACCGAACAAACCTCAGCCCCACAGCGCCCCAACATCGTCTTCATCATGTCAGACGACCACGCCTATCAGGCAATTTCAGCCTATGACAACAAGCTGATCAATACGCCCAATATCGATCGGATTGCCAAAATGGGCATGCTGTTTACCAACGCCAGTGTCACGAATTCGATTTGTGCACCGTCGCGGGCGACCATTTTGACGGGTAAACATTCGCATATCAACGGCAAGGTGGACAACCATTTTCCCTTTGACACTACCAACGTCACCTTTCCGCAGATCCTCCATGCCAATGGCTACCAAACGGCCATGTTTGGAAAGCTGCACTTTGGCAACAGTCCAAAGGGATTTGACCAATTCAAGATTCTACCCGGACAGGGCAATTATTACAATCCTGATTTTATCACCAAGAATGAAGGAACCGTCCGCGTAGAAGGGTATGTCACTGACATCATCACGGACATGACCCTGGATTGGCTGCAAAACGAACGCAAAGCCGACCAGCCTTTCCTGCTGATGTACCTCCACAAGGCTCCTCACCGGGAATGGCTTCCCGCAGAGCGACACTTGGCCGAATACACCCAAAAGACTTTTCCAGAACCAAGCACCCTATTTGACGACTACTCGGGTCGTGGAAGTGCGGCCCGCGAAGCAGAGATGAACCTCCTCAAGCACATGAACTGGGCGGGCGATTCCAAAGTCTATCCCGAAGTGATGCAGGAACTCGGAATTCCAGATCTATCGGGCTGGGATAGGCGCGCCTTCGAAGGAGAGCGTGGCAGGCAAAATGACAGCCAGCGTGCCAATTGGGACAAATACTACAAGCCGCTCAATGAAGCATTCAAGAAGGATTTTCCAAAAATGTCCGAAAAAGAGAAGATGCAGTGGCGGTATCAGCGCTACATGCAGGATTATCTCGGTACCATCGCAGCCGTGGACGAAAACGTAGGCCGGGTATTGGATTACCTCGAGGCAAACGGACTGATGGAAAACACGATCATCGTCTATACTTCGGATCAGGGATTTTACTTGGGCGAACACGGATGGTTCGATAAGCGCTTCGTGTACAACGAATCCTTCAAGACCCCACTACTTATTTCATGGCCCGGAAAAATCAAAGCCGGAACCCGCTCCGACGAAATGGTGCAGAACCTGGATTTTGCGCAGACGTTCTTGGATGCGGCGGGGATACCTGCCCCGAGCGAAATGCAGGGCGAAAGCCTGATGCCTCTTCTGACCGGAAATGCCAACCAATGGACCCGTGAGGCGGTTTACTATCATTACTACGAATATCCGGCAGTGCATATGGTAAAGCGGCATTATGCCATCATCACCAAGGACTACAAACTCGTGCATTACTACTTCGACGTGGATGAATGGGAACTTATCGACCGCAAAAACGACCCCAATGAAATGCGCAATGTGTATGATGACCCTGCCTACGCCGAGATCAAAAAGCAACTCCATGCCCAATTAGATGGCCTCAGGGAAAAATACGGTGACAATTCCCAAATCAGCCAAAGCTACATCGACCGCTACCTGCAAGATATTTCCAAACAACGCGCCTTTGGTGCCAACCAACAAAAGGTCAAGGAAATACTCGACAAAAAGGGGCTAAAGGCGGCTTATGAGTTTGATTGATGCGGTGTTGTTCGACGGTTGCACCGTCGGACACCTCGTGAAATCGCTTGTAGCCAGGCAAATGATCGAGCCAAAGGCTCTAAATTCAGCGATCCAAAGGCACAGCCTTCGGAGAACTCGTTTTTCGACGGTTGCATCGGCAAACTCTTTGTGAAGTCGCTTGCAGCGACGAACTAAGAAACCGAGCTGCAGAATCCTTACCCAGAGATCTTAACGTAGAGCTTCAGGATTTCTTAAATCTCAATCCTAAGCCTTGATTCTTTTTTTCAGCCAAACCCAAAAAACAAGCGTCGTTGTGATCCAAACTGGAGGAAGAATAACGAGGAATATAAAAAACCCGTACCCGAAGTTGGTCGATCCGTCATAGTCATAGTCACTTGGTATGACAATCCATCGAATTATAAAAACCAGAACTGGGATAGAGAAGATCGAGAAAACGACCGTCAATAGAATTCTCTTCACAACATTCGATATCGTCATAAGTATGATAAGGGGTTGCCTTCGCTATTTGAGCCGGTTTTTTGTATATTTTTTAATGATATTGTTTAGTTCACTACCTTCTAGCTTCTTATCCGAATCCACAATTACAACACCACTTGCTCCTATCATTTTTGAAAAATCATTGTAAATCATTTTCTCGACCAAGCTGATCTCATGGAATCCTGGTTCCATAGGGTGTATTAGTACCCATACTGCCCTCATCGTTAGGTATTTGCCGCATAGATTCTTCATCATCGCCCTACCCAAATTCTCCGCAAAAACATTATCCGCTATCAACAACCGATCAGTTGAAAATGGCTGATCTGAGTGATATGCTATTGTCCTCCCACTTTTGAGATGGGTGATTTCTATTTTGTTTTTGGTCAAAACCAAGTAAACGAAACGCTTTTCTCGGAATAACCGAATGATCAACAGAAAAAAATCTACAAATAAATTCACATTAAAATTGTTTTGGTAGTTGAAAGATATGAATAAGATGACAAAAAAAGCCGCTTGGTTTCCCATAGCGGCTTTTTTTAATCAATGCGAATATTTTTTCCAACTACTGTTGCTCCCTCGCATTCATAAACCTGATTTCCTGGATGTTCATCAATATTTCTTCGGGTTTAGCTTGGGGATTTTTGAAGATAAAGTAGATATCCTGTTTTCCTTCCACAGCTTGGGTCAGGGCGACTTGGGCCTTGGTGGCATTTTGCCTTCTCCAATCAATTGGATTGACACCTGCGGGCGGACGCATAAAGCCTTGTTCCTTTGGCGCTACCGCATTGCTTGTGCCAATCAACGTGCCTGTAGGTGATCCCAAACGTACTTCCACTTGACCACCTTTGGCTTGTACGCGGGTACTGACCTGCACATACAGGTCGATTTGCTGCACCCCGGTCAAATCAATATCCTCAAATCCGACTTCAGCATCATTCCCTGAAACAAAGAAATTGACTTGCGGAGTGGTCATCAGTTGGACGCCTTTTCTATGCGTGGATACCTGTGGATTAAGATATGGATTCTTCAAAGCCAAAAAGTCCACACCTGACAAAGAACCAACTTGTCCTGCACCTTTATCGGCATAAAACGCCCGCAAAAGATATCCTCCCTGTCCATCTTCACCTTCTGGAACGGCTGGCTTGACACTTCCCTTTAAGGGCAAAGAGGCAACCGTTGGCTTCACTTCATTGACAGACAGGATATATTCAACCATCCTCCTGGCATCTGCCTCACTCAACCCTGGGTGTGCAGCCATGCCATGGTCGCCCCATACGCCGCTGCCTCCATTGATCACCTTGCTGATCAACAGCTTCACGTTTTCAGGGGTTTTCGGATAGCGCTCCGCGACAGCTTGGTAACTCGGGCCGATGGACGTTTTGTCCAATTGGTGACAAGACTTACAATCACTGCCTTCGATCAGGTTCTTTCCCAGGTTCAATACAGCCATACTTTCCGCACCGCTTTGCTTGGACGCGATTTCGATCGGGTCAAAACCTCTTGGCACATAATCAAAAGTGATCGCAACTTCCTCGGGCTTGATTTTTCCGTCAGCCGTACTGCCGTCTTCTTTGTCCTTCACGCTTACCTCGTAGGTGATTTCAGGTTGACCAAAGTAGAAAGTGCGGTTACCGGAAAAAGCAATGGAGACCTGAGGCGGCTCGTTGCCAGCGGTGACTTCGAGGGTTTGGGCGTTCTTTTCGCCTTTTGTATCCGTGACGGTCAACGTCACCTGATAAGTACCCGGTTGGGTAAATTCAAAGCTCGGATTGGCTTCCTTCAAGAGGGTGTTGACTCCGTTGTCGGAACTGATGAGCCATTCGTAGTTGAGCTTGCCTCCATCGTAATCATCATAGTCATTGGTTCCTTCGGAGGAAAACTTGGCAGTAAATGGCACCGCTCCCGCATTTTTATCCACTGCCGCCGCCACGTTGGGCTTGCGGTTGCCGGCATTGTACTCGATTTTGATAAGACGTGAATTGGCATTTCCCCTGAACCAGGCACTGCCGTATTCCAATACGTACAATGCCCCGTCCGGCCCAAAGGTCATGTCGATCGCCGAACTAAAGGTATGGCTTGGCATAAAGCGCTCCATGGAAACATAGTCTCCATTTTTGTCCATCGTCACAGCCATGATCCAGCCCCGCATAAAGTCCACGATGAGCCATTTTCCTTCGTAATAGGCTGGAAAAACAAACGGCGCATCCTTTTTGAAATCCGCTTTTCTAAACACGGGACCACCCGTGGCGCTTCTTCCCGAGCTTCCCAACATGGGAAATTCCTCAGAAATGCCATAGGGATACCAGATCATCGCAGGCACCACCGGCGTCGGTAGCTCCCGCAGGCCCGTATTGTTGACCGATTCGTTGACCGGCTTGTTCACATCGTAGGGCGCGCCATATGTCCCGGCAGCATGGTCGTGGCGGGTATAGGCTTGGTTGTTGCCGATGAAATAAGGCCAGCCAAAAAAGCCCGGCCCCTTGGCCTGATTGAACTCATCGTAGCCTTTTGGTCCCCAAATGGAATCTACCACGGCATCCGGTCCAACTTCACCCCAATAGATAAATCCCGTCTTGCTGTCCCAAGAAACCCGCCAAGGGTTGCGGTGGCCCATGGTGTAGATTTCGGGTCTTGTTTTTTCTGTTCCTTCGGGAAAAAGATTTCCCTTCGGAATCGTGTAGGTACCATCAGGCTCGGGATGGATCCGCAAAATTTTGCCACGTAGGTCATTGGTATTTCCGGGGGCGCGCTGGTCATCGGAGTTTTCATGCCCAGGCCTTTCATCCAAATTGGAACTGCCTTCCCGCGGGTTGACGGTATTGTTTCCAACGGTCAGGAACAGGTTACCATCCTTGTCGAAGGCCATACCTCCACCCGTATGGCAGCATTCTTCCCTTTGGGTCTGAACTTCGAGTACGACTTTTTTGGAGGATTCCACCAACTCATTCCCTTTCAGTTCCCAGCGTGCCAAGACGTGCTTGGGCACATCCGGATCTGCATAGTACATGTAAATCCAGTTGTTTTTCTCATAATTCGGGTCCGCAATCACACCCATCAGGCCTTCCTCCGCTTCCCGTACAACTCCTTCCTTGTTGGTATACTTCGTATTGACAGGAATCGTGGCCACAAGTGTCACTGTCTTGGTCGTTTCGTCCAAAATCTTCACGCCGCCCTTACGCTCGACAAATAGGATGCGCTTACCGGGAAGAAAAGTCATTGCCATGGGTTCGTCCATCCCCTCGGTCAAGACAACTGGCGTGAACCTGTTTTCGTCAGGTTTGACAGCTGGATCGTCTTTTGGCCCACATGCGGCAAACCACAGAAACAGGATTCCCATGGCCAACCATGGGGATTTTTTGAAATGGGAAATATTCATAGTTGTGTTGTTGATTCAAGGAAAAATTAGACCAAGGCCTTTCTGCAAAACTCCAGACATTTTTGGACCTCTTTGACGGCATCCGAACCTTGGGGTACTTGGTATTCGAGCTCAATTGTCGCCGGAAACTTGTACTTGTTTTTACGCATGGTTTGGAGGATTTCAGCAATCGGCGTATCGCCGGTACCCCAAGGGAGGTTTCCTTTGCCATTGGCTGGGGTTTGGCGGTCTTTGACGTGCATGCTCCAAATCCGATCCTGCCATTTTTCGATCAAGGGCATCATGTCTGTATGGCCCGCAGCCACATAATGGCCCGTATCGAAATTCAAACCGTTGCTATCGCTCTGTCCCAAGGCCGTATCCCAAAAAGTGAAAGTCTGCTGCTCGTGGCCATGGTAGCCCACCTTCATTTTATTGGCATCGCCCAATTTGCCAAGACGCAGCGTCTGCTCATCGTTGGATGGATGCTCCAAGGTCACATGACTGGCACCGAGAATCTTCGCCGCCTTCATGCCATATGCCACTTCCGCATCGGAATTGTTTGCTCCAAAAGCATTGGGCTTGAAGGCGTAGACAGATATTCCGGCATCCTTGAACATTTTGGCCGCCTGCTCGAATTTCTTAAAATCAGCCTTGGATCTCCACTCGGATACCACCTTGGCATATGCCTCTGACTGTTTTCTGATGTCCGCCAATTCTGCCTTTTCAGCATCCGTGAGTGTTTCGCCACGGCGTTCCTTCCCCCCCAATTGGAATACTCTCATCCTGTTAAAGGTCGGCTGGGGCATTCCCGCAAAGTACTCCACAGGTTCGCCCATCATTTCCACGGCGCTGATGCCCGATTCCCGGATGTAGCGAATATTGGCCTCGAGACTCTGGTCTTGCATCGAGCGGTACGAATAGGTGATGCAGCCAATCTGTACGCCGTTGATTTTGGAATTGGGCTTGCTAAGGGACTGGATGATCGCGGGGGCACCTTGCAGCCAAGCTGGGGCAAGTGCCAAACCCGTGGCACCGAGGGCGGATTTGATGAGGAAGTCTCTGCGGTTGTTCATGTTGTATTGTCTCAAAAACGAGACAATGTAGATACACAAGCGCAATTTCATTTGCAATTCTTGACAAACGGCGGAAGGAATACTTGGAAAAGAATAATCGAAGAAATATGAAAAAAGGTGAACTGGGAAAATGCAGTGAAATGTTTGGAGACGTGGTTGTCCGGCGGTTGTACTGACTGACTGATGGTAGTATCGCTTGTGGCGACACAAAAGGTCGAGCCAGAGGTTTGAATACCCAAAAATCAGAAGGCACAGCCTCCAGGTAACGGAGGTAAAATTTTTTATCTTCAGAAAAAAACCAAAACCCTCCACATCTCCTTTTCTTTGGGAATCGTAAACCGTATATCCCGCATGAACCTTTTCGAACCTGTGATCGACAAAACCAAAAACCACCTTCCCAAGGATGGGATTGTGCATTACTTTGGCAGGATTTTCAATCAAAAGGAGGCGGATTTTTTCTATGAAAACCTGCTCCATACCATCGAATGGAAAAATGACGAGGCCTACATTTTCGGCAAACAGTACATCACCAAGCGCAAAGTAGCATGGTATGGGGACCGGGATTTTGAATACACCTACTCCAACGCCACCAAGCGGGCGCTGCCTTGGACGAAGGAACTGACAGACTTGAAAAAAGTGATCGAAAGGGAATCAGGAGAAACCTTCAATTCCTGTCTGCTGAACCTCTATCATTCGGGTGAGGAGGGCATGGCTTGGCATAGCGACGGGGAAAAAGACCTGAAAAAAGACGGTGCCATCGCCTCAGTAAGCTTCGGTGCTGAGCGGAAGTTTGCCTTCAAGCACAAGGAAACCCAAGAAAAAGTCGAATTCCTGCTGGAGCACGGAAGTCTGCTGGTGATGGCTGGTACCACCCAAACCCACTGGCTACATCGCCTCCCGCCCACCAAGTTGGTCAAACGGCCGCGGGTGAACTTGACGTTCAGGACGATTGTGGAATAAATTTTTTTATGAGCAGTAAGGGTTCATCGCACTCACTACACGAGTTACACAATCAAAACTTCGGCTTAAAATGATGGGTAATCAGGGAAATTGACTTTGTAATGGGATTGAATACCACCCAATTTGCACAGCCAAAGACCGTTATTTCAGTAGATTTACTTCCGTGAATCTTTGATCGAAATACCAAGCGTTGGGAAATGTAGTATTTGAACTGAAATTCCCGTCCCGCTGGGTAGGCTGATCGGCTTGAAGTACTAAATTCCATTGTTCGATTCCTGCGAAGTAATGCAACTGATAGCGATAGGCCACTTTTTCGAGAGTCCTGCTTTTATTTTCCTTAAGATTTCCCAACTCATCGACCCCGTTCTTCTTACTATACCGTTCAACTTTGCTTTGGGTAGGACTGACGGTAAGGACTCCGCCATCGGCTGAATATTGCCCGCTTTCCCTTACAAGTATGATGTCTTCGTATGCATAGCCAAAATTCCGCTCGGTGTACTGGTAGGTCCCATCCTGGAAAAACTCATACCGGCAAGTCGTGTAGCCCGAGCTGCCCCAAGCTGCTGGATTGGCAAAAAAGGAAGAAACTGAAGCGGACCTATTCCATTTTCCCAGGATTTGCTGGTCGACCACTACTTGCATAGAGGAGGATTTAGAAATAGGTTTTTCGCTGGAAGAAATCGCAGTTGGAAGGGAAAAAGAAGATAATTCCAAGGAACTCCCAAAGTCCTCCAAGTCCTTTTCATAGGCAGTCGTATTACTTAAAAAAACATAGCTGATTTTTTGTCTGCCATTGGATAAAGTTACCAAAACCACTGCCTGATTTTGGTTTTGGTACACGTAAGGTGCTACGCCTATGACTGCATTCCATTCAGAATTGAAAGAAGTTTTGGAAAAATCCGTTAGCTCTTTGGGTTGATAATTTGTTTCAATCAGTGATTGCCAATCTCCTTTAAAATCTTCATCCAATGATCCTGAGGAGGTTTCTGCCTGGTAGAGAATAATTCTGCCAAATTCGCTGGATTCTTGGTTGATTTTGGTAAAAGCCAAGTATCCATTTCCCTCATTTTTAACCCAATCGCCGGGTGGCAAAAAAGCAATATTGCCATATCTTTCTACCTGTTGGCCAAATACTACAGCCAAGGTCCCGAGGTTGATGACAATAGTCAGGAATATTTTCACAATTTGTTCGCAAAATACACCGATTCGTAAAGTACATGTCTTCATAGTGCCATTCAGCTGATTTAACAATGAAAATTATCCTCCTTTTAGGTGGTTGACCATCCCGTTTTTAGGGGATTTTTCTGAATCGGTTGATAAAAAAATCGTGCGTTGTTTTTTCGGTCAAATTGCCTGTTGGATACAGAGATCATTTTAGCAGCATGTTGTGGATTTCCTTGAAGTCCAAGCCTTCCATCATCTTCTGCCTGAAATTATATTTCCAGGCGTAACTTCCTGTTTTATCTTGCGCAGGAGCAGAAAGTTCCACTATGACGAATTGGGGAATATGGTACGGTAATTTCTTATCCATATATTCCTCATTGACAAATACCATGTGAAACCTGCCCTTACGGAAATTAATTTCCGGTTCGTTTTCCATGATGAAATTTCCATGGAAAAATAACTCAGAAACCTGCTTATTGAGCTCTTCCTCGCTACTGTTGCGCAAGTAGTAATCTACCCGCTTGACCGCATTTTCTGTCTGTACCTTAAACTCTGCAAGGCTCTCGTAAACCTGCGAATAACCCTCTGGAAACTTTTTGTATCCCTCCTCAATGCTTTCGATGTATATGTCTCTGTAAGTATAGAGTTCTTCCCTGAACTGGGTGAGGTATTCTTTGCGGGTAACGTACCTAAACAAAGGGACATTTTCTTTCCTGATGACAAACCACTGCTGTCTTGGTTCTCTGCCTCCGTAGATTTCCTCGGTATAATGATCCATCCAACCATTGCTACTGACAAAATTCTCGTGGATAAGAAATACCCTTTGTCCATTGATACCGTAATCTGATTCAGAGCCATTGACGAGGCCGATTCGTTGTTCAGTTCCGGAAATTTCCCGAGCTGTAATGGGAGAAACGAATGGCTCGTAATTGTTTATCTGAAAAGAAAGATAAACTCCTGTTTCATAAGTTTCAGTAACCTTGTCCCCCACCGTACAGACAAATCCCGGATGGCCTATATAAAGCCGGTAACCGAAAGGCAAATAATCATAAATATTAGTGAAGTCCAGGTACTTGTCGTAATTGACATTGCCGCCCATAGGTTGGGGATAGGCTTTTTTGGCAAGATTCAGGAGTTTTTCAAGATTGGCATTTGCTACGCTCTTATCGTAGCTTCCGGGTTTTGCCTTGATGTGTCCTGGCGCTGAATATAGATCGAGCTGTTTCCAAGCCCCGGGATAATTGCTTAAGTTATCGGTGGGACAGGGTGAAGCAGTCTGTGCAGCTGACGAAAACACCTGAAAAATCAAAACAAATGCACAAATGATGCCGGCCTTATACCTGCCATAAAACTTACCAAAATGCTTTTTCATATTTTTAGGGGATGTGTTGGAGTTGATTTAATTAGTAAATTCACTTGATCGGGTATCCCTTACTTTTTACTGAAAATATTCCCTACCGTAGTCACCTTCGGTCCGGTTCCCCTGAACCCGCTCAAAATGGACAATTCATACCCTGTGGAAGCGCTTATGGATGCGGCTTTTCTGATGTCCAATCCGTTGTCATTTGGATCGGTTGATTTGGGGACTTTCAAACCCAATTCAGCCCCAGCGGATGCCTTGACGATTATATCCTTCAAATTCCAGTTGCCGTCAAATTTTACTGTGGTTACCACTCCCGCGCTGAGATCTGAAGCAAGGGCTTTTCCGATGTTATCAGTCACCTTGCCAATTTTCCCACCGAAATAAACTGAGTGCTCAACGGTCTCGAGCGTAGATGGATCATATTTTTGGCCACCGCCGAATTCTACTCCGTAAAGCTTTCCACCAATAGTTGCCTCCTTACAGGTGAACTTACTTTTTACAAAATAGAAATCCAGGTCCCAGTGGGTGATGCAATGCGTGTCCTCCCACACTGACATCTTTCCTTTGGGGTTAACTGATTCACTGACCTGCGATTCGCAACCTTCTTCAGAATAGATGATTACCGGATAAGGATAATATTTCTGAAGTTGGGATAAAGTACTCAGGTATTCTCCATATAAAGCGTATGCAAACTCTGTAGGGTCCTGAGGAAGAAAATACAGTGTGTACCAATAGGTATACTCCTGCAATCGCTGAAATGCCAGCGATTCCATTTGCTGCACGAAAGCATTGTTGATGGGCGCTGTTTTTTCTATTCTTGTTTTGTCCAAATTCTTCCTCATCTCGCAGAGTTGTTTTATCAAGGCATCAATCTCCGCTCCCGACCCGTCACCATCTTCCAGGACTGCGATCCGTTTGGAGATTTCGCCCATTTTTTGGATGTCAGCAGCAAAAGACTCCTCCAGTGCCTTTATTTGCGAATCTCTGGCTTCCTGCAACCTAGCTATCCTTTTGTTGAAACTGCTGGCATAGGAATCGTCCAATTCTGTCATCAAGACTTCCTGCGCCTGAATTTTGAATGGATTCCAGACTTGTGCAGCAAGACTGTATTGCTTTTGCACGTCTTCGAGACTTTTCATGTTCCGGTTATTGACGACCATTTGAGAAGTAATCTTTTGATAGCTGTCGAATAGCTTATCCGTTCCGGAGGGATATTTTGTGTTCAATGCATCTGCAGTGAGGGAGAGACCATGAAAAAAATTAGCGATTTCCTGTTCACGACTTAATGCCCTCTCATTGGACTCCGGCACTACTGGCATCGTAAATCTTTTGGTTACCGCTATTTCCCGGTAATTCCTTTTATGATCCAACTTCAAAATTTCCATCCTATCTTCTTTTCCATTGGGTTCCAAATCCCTCAGCTCAAAATAGGCGTCTTGGGAGAAGCCTCCTTTAAGCGCATTTTTCAGGTAGGATTTCGCCATCGCAGTGTTGTTTTCTTTCATTGCAATGCGTGCCAGACTACGGTTGGCTTCAGGGTGTTGCTCGTATTCACTGACTGTCTGTTCGAGAAAGGGTTTGGCTTTTGCTACCTGACCTAGGCTGAGCCATGCCTGGCCCAGGTTGTTGTTGACGATACTGCTTTGGGGATTTTTTTGATGCAGGTATTCGAGGATGGGAATGCTGTTTTCCGCATAGCCTGCCATGGTGATGACCGAGGCGAGATTGCTTAGCAAAAGCTCATCCTGTGGATCAGCAATGGAGGCCTTTAACATCAAGTAAGCCGCGGGTTCTTGTTTACCGGATAACCACAACATATAGCCTGCTTCTTTTGTCTGCTGCCCTTTGTTCAAATGC
Organism: Mariniradius sediminis; assembly: GCF_021491425.1. NCBI lineage: Bacteria > Pseudomonadati > Bacteroidota > Cytophagia > Cytophagales > Cyclobacteriaceae > Mariniradius > Mariniradius sediminis. Next base: position 20,056 of record NZ_JAKEVZ010000006.1, read on the forward strand.
GGAGCAACATCTGCGTGTGCCTCGGGGCTCAAAGCCTGATCTGCCCCATTTTCAAAATCCTTCAGGAAATTGAGCATCTCAGCTTCATTCCTCGGAGTGGCTTTAATACTTGCTATCGCATTTTCATCTCGATTGGGAATGGCTTTGGGATCTGCGTCTGCCCCCTCTTCACTCATTTTTCTTTTTATGTCTTCCGGGTCCTGGCCAAATTGCCGGATCATTTTTTCCATCATTTTATCTGGATCATCCTCATCTTCGTCAAATTTTTCCTCATCCGGATCCAGTTCCCCTTCTTTAGACTCCCCCTCGCTTGTTTCGGCTGTTTCACCCTGTGGTGTCGTTTCTTTTTCTTTTGTTGACTTCCCTCCAAGTCCGGCGGGGACTGCCTTTTCTTTCAACTTGGAACCCAAGCCTTTCAAGGGCGATTGTTTTTCTCCTTTATCTTGTCCCTGTGTTTGAAGGGTCACTAGAGACAGGGACAAAAGGATCAAAATCATTTTTAAGGAATGTAAAATCATGTTGGTTTTCATATCGTATTCAAATTTATGGGGCTAATCAATGTTCAATTTGGTATCCATTTCCTGTTGTTTTCCCGCTTGGTCTTTGACACATCGGCAGGAGTAGCCGTTTGTTGCCAGCGTGTATATTCTGCCGACGGCATCTGTATTGTAATGCACGTGGTGGTTCCAGAGGTAAAGCAGCCCATAGCGGTCATCATAGACGGTAGAAGTCCAAAAATTCCCGTATTGGCCCAGGGTGACAAACTCTCCATTGTCTTTTCGGGCACCTGCAGGTTTGATGGTGAGGCCACTGGAATTATCACCTGAAAACTCGGAGGAATTCCAACCGGATGGGCTTTTCAGTTTGGGAGCAATATTTCCCCGATCACCCGTCTGTTCCAATTCAGCAGCAGGTAGCCCAAGAAAACGCTCCAATTCAATCCATTCTTTGTCGGTAGGAATATGCCAGCCCTCAGGACAGAGTCTCCCTGTGGCCACCGCATAACCATTGTACAGGAATCCGTATTGCTCCTTGTTCTTAGCTTCATTCTCGAAAAAAGCATAAGCCCCGCTTTTGATTTGGGACCATTCATTAGCATCCTGCCGGTGGGGAATTTTCACCGTGTCCCGGTAATGGGTCGTCCTAAGATTCTCTTTGAACCAATACTGATTACCGATTTTGATGATTTCGTAGCGGTTGCTGTCGATGTCATAGACAGGCCTAAGATAGATGTCAAGGCTGTCTGATTTGGGATTTTCTTGGGCTTGTTCTTGGCTGAAAGCAATGCTTGCGGAAAGGACAAAGAGTAGGGTGAGGCTGAATCTCATGACTTAATTGCTTAACAGTGAAACTTCACCAAGTAATGATTTCCCTTTCAATGAGGGCCCACTGTTCCAGCCCCAGCGGGCTTCTGCGCCGATGAGCGTCAAGGAAGGATCATCAGAAAAACCCAAAGAGGCTTTGTTATCGGTTATATCGCCCAGATTTGTTCCGAATGTGGCTTTCGCACCCGCCTTCACTCCTACATCGGTTATTCCTTCCCCGTCGAATTCAATAAAGCCTGATAATTCGCCCTTTAGTTCTGCTTTTACTGGACCGAGTTCAGAGGGTTCTGCCAAGTCCACATCAAAGCCAATTTCCACTGATCCTTGGATAATCTCATTGGTATCCATATTCTCCCTGATTTTGAATTTCAAAAACTTGGAGTCCAGCTCAGTGGTCATCTTATTGCATTCGAGGGTAATGGAACCCACTACCATGTTGAGCTTACTTTTCTCTTTGCAGTTCAAGTCATAGAAATCAGCCAATTTCCCGGTGGTTCGTGCCGGCACTTCATTGTATTCACAAAATTTATTTGGGCTGGTAAATTCCACTTCCTGTCCACCGATAATTCCAAGCCATAAAGCCTTTGAGTCAAGAGTTGTCATTTCATACTCTTCAGGTAGAAGTGTAAACCGGTTGTAATTCATCTCTCTGCTGAGTTTCTTTCTATGGTAGTCGATCCATTTGGCATTTCCCTCTTCCAGGTAAGCATTGACTGTTCTTAGGTGTGCACTTTGAATTTCGTTCCATGCCTCACAATAGGCTTGCCTGTCTGCATCGCTGGCTCCTTCCCCGATCCTCCCTTTAAATCGTTCGTCCAATTCTTCAATTTGTTTCTCTACCTCCTTTTCCATGTAATACAGCTTTTCAGGCCGGGTATTTATTTCCTCGATCAATTCCTCATACTTCTGATTTTCAAATCTTTCGTCATTCTCCTCATAATACCTTCTCAAAGCCTGTGCTTTAGGGGCAAAAACCAACTGTGTAATCGGACCTCCACCGTCCATCCTGCCTCCTGTCATTCTGGTCAAGGGGTCATTCATGGAAGATTCCAAAAAACTCTCTGTGAGTTCCTCATTTCTTTGGCTGATTGCTTCAGCTTGGGCATTGATCTCTGACCTGTAAGCCTCCCATTCCTTTTCTAGGGCTTCGCTTTCAAAGACATTTTGGGGATATTTTGGCCAGTTCATGTGGACCAGACCAAGCGGATCTTCATTCAGGGGAGGTTGCCATCTCAGGTCGTTTGGCGTTACTTTATGCCCCAATTCACTGATCCTGTCTTCTTTATCAGGGTTATATCCTGATTTGAGACTCTTTTTCAATGACTCTGCTGCGGCAGTTCTGTTTCCCTTTCTTTCCTCGATGATTCCTTTGGTGAGATTTGCCTGACTGTGATAGGCATAGAGTCGGATGGCACTGTCCAGATAAGCTTCTGCAGTAGGAAGGTCACCAAGACCGAACCAGGCCTGTGCAAGGTTATTGAGCACTGTGCTGTTTTTGGGGTAGCGTGAATTGAGGTACTTCAGTATAGGAAGTGCTGCTTCTTCAGCGCCTGCCATGGTGAGAAAAGCTGCATAGTTGTTCAAGTAGTCGGGGTTTTGTGGAGCAGTTTGGACCGCATTTCCCAAAACCAAAATGGCATAATCCGGCATGCCAAACATCCAAAGCCCATTGGCCAGATGGGCCTTTTCGCCAACATTGGGAGAGTTGGCCATCATTTCATTTGCAGAGGAGGTTCTAGTGCCACCTAGTTTAGTTGCAATTGAGCTATGGACATTTTTAAGGTAAGCTGGCAATTCGGCCTGATTCAGGGAGACCTTTTTTGCCTTTGCGATTCTGGATTCATCCCGGGAGGGGATTTGCCATTTGGCTTCATCGGAATCATCAAAGTCGCCGGATATCATGGACAAATCCGGAAACTTGATGCCCATCTTTTTCATCATCTCTATCTCTTCGGGGTCTAATTCCTCCATCATTTTTTCAGCCTCACTTTTCGTGGAAGGCTTTTTCTGAGCCAAAATTTGACTCGGGCCGAAGAGTAAAATCCAGAAGAAAACCGTCAAGGAGGTAAAAAACAGCTTTTTCATAGTTTGAAATTTTGGATGGAGTGAAATTCCCATTGCAGTAGAAATCTAAGAGGACTCTTTCCAAGTCGAAATCCTGTAAAAAGGGGATTTTTGGCAAAAGCAAACCTGCCTGAAATGGGCAAATACAAAAAATCCCCGAACTCATTCACTGAGTCGGGGGCTACCTAATAGAGGAAACAACCTCAAGAAGACGGATCATCATCTCTCGTCTATAGTCCCTCGTATTGATCTACTTCGAAAAAAATCAAAACTCCAATCTCATTGTCACCTGCGATTGATCTGCAAGCAATGCTTTGAATTCATTGATATTTTCTTCAATGGCTTTAGAAATAGTGGTATAGATATGTTCAAATACCGGATCGCCATGACTGATGGTAAGGACAATGCTAAACATCTGGGGAGCAGAAAGTGGGAGCTTGGTATTGTAATAAGACAAATCAGGTTTGATTAGAATATCGGAATATTGCTTTCCCATTTCCACAAAATCAGAAAGCGGGAAACCATCACCCCTACTTGTTATAATAGCTGGTTCTGAGAGCTCCTCTTCACTTAGGGTTTTAAGCATATTGTTGATTTCATCTATCGGTTTTTGAAACCAAGCCCTAGTAGAAGCATGACTTTCAGTATAATATCGCATGTCTTCTGCTGGAAAGTTTTTGGTTTTAACTAAAGCATAGTTTTTGTCTGCCTCCTCAATCTTGGTATTAAAAATATCCAACATGTTCAGCAGGTATTCCTTCTTGGTGACGTTCCGATATGGCAACTTGTTGTCATAGGTGAAGAGCCAGGTGTATTTTTTGATTTTATCGTTGTAATCCACATCTTCTTTAAAAAAATAGTACCCCTCTTTATTTTCCGGCAGGCTTCGAAACCTAAAAAACTTCTCTTCCCTATCATCGGCAATTTCAGCTGCCTTTACCCAATGAAACTCATTAAAATTAACATACAGGGAAGTAGGCGTCGCCACGTCCACATAATGTTGTCCCGGTTTTTGTTTATCACAAAGGTAGCGAAGGAAATAAGCGCCAAATCCAAATGGATTTGCCGCCCAGTCTTTAGCTACAGCAGGATTGTAGCCATAAACTCCTGACCATGACACTTCACAACCCATGGGCTGGTAATGCTCTTTTATGATATTGAATACTTTTGCTACAATTTCTTTTTCTTTTGCCAAGTCGACTGCTGAGACTCCACTTGTTGAGCCCTTTAGGCCGGCTTTCCAGACTCCAGGCATCTTTGTAAGTTCTTCTTGGCGGCAGGTTTGGGCGGAAGCACCCGAAAATACCCAAGCTACGAATAACATGATAAAGAAAACGTCCATTGTTTTCATAAGCGTTAGCTTTAATTTTTAAATGAAATCATCTTGTGGATTTACGAAGTAAATTTTGGGGAAATTCTAATTTCAAATTAGTATTCCCAATCCCTTAAAAAGAGGATTTTTGATGCGAAACAGCGATCAGCAAATCCTCACCAGCATGTATTCCTCCCCTGCCCGATTGTTTAGATAGAGCAAACGTCCGCCCTTGACCGCCTGGAAATGTGCGTCAAACTGCTGGTTTTTGCCTTGATAGCGATTGGTGAGGGTAACATTCCAATTTGAAATGGTTGAATTTCCTTTGTACTCCTGCTGAAAGGTATTCATCGCTCCTACCGTACCCGTAGTTCCGTTGTGGATGCTGGAGTAAATTTTCCCGAAAAAGAAAAAGTAGCACTTGAGGTAGCGATCTTCGCCCCGGCATAAGCTCCGGTGAAGGAATCATACCGTTGAGTCATTTGACTTCCGCCATTCTGCCAGCTGCAGTTTAGGTCATTGGGGCCGATTGCAAACTTGTTGTATCGGCTCATGGCTACCAGATCGGAAGTCCACCCGTCACCAAGATTGCTGGTGGTAAACTGAAAACCGGAAAACAAAGCCGCGGAAGGGTTTTGCATTGCTTGGTTTTGGCTAGACGCAGGAAATTTTGATGGTATTTGTTGGATGCGGGAATTGCTCGTTTTTGTTCTTGCTGGAGGCAAAGGGGGAATATATGGGGGCGTTGTTAGGTTGGGATTTTGATCTGAGGATTGTGATACTGCGTTCGGAATAGCATTGGACCTGGCGAGATAGAAATTCGTTTCTTCTTTGTCCATCGAAAAGTAAATCAGAAAAGCCTCCGGTCCCTTTACCAACCAAGAAATCAGCTCGTCGTCGGTAGGGATGATTTCGAAACCGGATTTTTCCAACTCTTTGACCAGAATATTGCGATCAAATCCTGACTTGGCAGTAGAAGGAAGCATATATACTTCGGTCGCCCCGAGCTTGATAGTTGGTTCCATAACCTCTGCTTCCAGCAAGGTTCCTGCTGCCACGGTGGAAAGAAACCGCTTGTCCTGCTTGCTTCCTTCGGGAAGTTTGAGATTCAAGGCAGTAATCTGATTTGCCGGGACAACATTTTTCTGGGCGAAGACCATCATCGGAACCAAAAATGACACAAGAATCAGCAGTTTGGACTTCATGGATATAGGGCATTTGAGCGATATAAACCTAGCGTTAATTGTCTCCGTCCAAACTCCCTTAAAAGGAGGATATTTTCTCCCCCAAAAATCCTCTAAAAAGGGGAGGTTTTTGGAATCGGGTAATTTCTTAATTTGTAGTGTTTATAGACACGCCGACTCGCTTCATGAAAAAACTCCTTTTCATTCCAATCATTATCTTGCTGAGTCATGAACTAGCTGCACAACAGCATTTGGTAGACAGCGTCAGATTGACGCTGCAACAAAATCTACCTGATACCACCAAAGCATACAATCTGATAATGCTCGCCATGTACACCGAACCATTGGATTTGGCGAAGGCACACGAAATCTATCAGGAAGCGGTTGATTTTTCCTTAGAAAAAAAATTAGAGTATTATGCTGGACTTGCGTTGTTCTACGAATCCACTCCCCTGGAACTAAGCGGCAAATACCAAAAACAGAAAGAAAACCTGGATCGTGCTGCATCATATTTCAAGCAATCCTCCCACCCCAATGCCAAAAGAGAGGAAGCACGCGTTTTTGGAGGTTTGTCCAATTATTATCGAAATGCAAGTATGCTGGATTCCGCGGTGGAAGCATCACTCAACTCAATCGCACTGCTCGAAGATTTGAAAGATTATGCAAGAGTTTCGACCCATTGCGTGAATTTGGCGATGATTTTTCAGCAGCTTAGTCTCCCCGAGAAACAGAAAGAATATGTGGACAAAGCGTTGGATTTTGCAAAAAAGGCAAATCACCCTGGTAATCTAATGCTTGGCTATTTGCAGCAAGCAAGTTACTTCACGGAAATTCGGGATTTTCAAAAAGCGAAACTTTACGCTGATTCGGCCTCGGTCTATTACAGCGGTAGTTTTGACTTTACGAGGAAACAAAACTTTTTTTTGATAAAGGCTGGTACGTTCCAGAATATCAGCGAATTCGACAGCGCGATACATTATTTCAAGCAAGCATTTGAAAATGGCAAAGAAGCCGGTTCACGCTGGAACATGACAGAGCCCCTCATGCAGATCGGTTACATTAATTTTAAGCAGAAAAATTACGCTGAAGCGGAGAAGTATGTCAAAATGGGACTCGAGATTGCAGAAACAGATTCAGTCCTGGTTTTTATGAAGGAAGGTTACGGTACCCTGAGTGATATCTATGCCGCTAATGGGAATTTTAAAGACGCATACACCTTTCTAACCCGCTACAATACCATCAAAGACAGCTTACAGAGTGAAGATAGGAAAAGATATGCGCTTGATATCGAAAAAAAATATAAATCGGAGAAACAGCGCAACCAAATCCTTCAACTCGAGGCACAAAACGCCAACCAATTGGCCGAGAACCAAAAAAGAAAGCTGACCATCTGGATGCTGGTGATTTTGGCAGTGTCATTGGGAGCGATCATTCTCCTAATATTCAGGAAAAACCAACACAAACAACAGCTTCAAGTTCAGAGGATCAAGGAACTCGAAACTGAAAAACAACTTGCTGCTACTGAAGCAGTCCTCAAAGGCGAAGAACAAGAGCGAAGCCGCCTGGCCAAGGACCTACACGACGGCTTGGGCGGCCTGCTTTCCGGAATTAAATTTTCATTTCAAACTATGAAAGGCAACCTGATTTTAACCCCAGAAAATGCAAGGCTTTTCGAAAGAAGCCTTGATATGTTGGACACCTCGATCATGGAAATGAGGCGGGTTGCCCATAACCTGATGCCGGAAAACCTGATCAAGTTCGGTCTGGATGCGGCTTTGAAGGATTTTTGTGAGGACATCAACCAAAGCGGAGTGATCGATCTCCGCTATATCTCAATAGGTATTGAGGGAAATGAAATCGATCAGACCACCGCAGTTTCGATTTATAGGATCATTCAGGAATTGGTCAACAATATCCTGAAACACGCAGAAGCAAAAACCGCCCTGGTGCAACTCACCAAGAATAGCAATTTGATTCTTTTAGATGTCGAAGATGACGGCAAGGGCTTTGAGCACTCAAAAATGCTGCTTGGAAAGGGAATCGGATGGAGTAATATCAAAAGCCGCCTCGAATACCTGAATGCGAAGTTTACACTCGACTCTGCTCCCGAAAAAGGCAGCAGCATCCACATTGAAATCCAACTTTGATGAAGGTCCGACTTTTTATCGTGGATGACCACTATATGGTGATTGAAGGTATACGCTCACTGCTGCAGCAGGAGGAAGACATCGAGTGGATGGGGCATGCCACCAACGGTGAATCCTGTTTGGCGTTTTTGGAGAAAGATGAACCCGACGTCATATTGATGGACATTAGTATGCCCGGGATGTCTGGCATTGAGCTTTGCAAAGAAGTGAAAAAACAACATCCTGGAATCCGGGTATTGGGATTGAGTACATTTGACCAGCGAAGCTTCGTGGAGAAAATGATTGAAAACGGGGCCAATGGCTATGTACTAAAAAATGCCGGTAAAGATGAACTGCTGAAAGCAATACATGCAGCAAAAGCGTTCAAATCCTATCTGAGTTTTGAAGCAGTGAAGGCACTGAAAAGCGAATCGGGAGAAGCACCAATTTTGACACGAAGGGAAAAGGAGATTTTGGAGCATATTGCCGAAGGCCTGACAAATCAGGAAATCGCCGAAAAGCTTTTCATCAGTGTCACCACAGTCGATACCCACCGCAAGAACCTGATGCTGAAATTTGATGCGAAAAATGTCGCCGCCCTGATCCACCTTGCAGGCAAGTGTGGTTATTTGTGAGAAATCTCCGCTTTATTAAGAAGGGTTTCGTTGATTTCCTTTATTTGCCATACCAAAAACCTTTACTCCACCCTCACCACTGGAAACTCCGTGATCCTAAGTGTCGTGCAGCCATATGGCACCAGGGTGATTTCACGTTTTCGGCGCTCAAGCTCAGCGGGGGAAATAACTTGTGGGATATTCTCGGAAAGCTCGGGTGCGCTCTTGACAGTCCTCCACTCGGGCAAGTGGACTCCCTTTAACCTCAGCTCGATCGGCGCATTCTCCAGATTCCAAGGGTATTCGCCGTTCCATTCTCTCTCTATCAATGCCACATTGCCAGAAATGTTGCCGAGGAAACTTTCTTCCAACGCATAATTCCAATCGCTTTTTGGAAACACTTCCCAAAATGCCCTGAAGCGGTCCTTTCTATCTTTCTGCCGGTTTTCCGACTCGACCTTTAAGCTGAAGACCAATGGTCCTCGTTCTATGGCTACCATTCCTTTGTACCAAGTTGAGGTTTTCAATTCCATGGGCAGGGTTAAAGTAACTTTGTCCCCATTTTTCCAGGTTCTATTCAGGACTGCGACTTGATTGGTGGCTACAAAATCCACTGCCTGCCCATTTATGGTGATTTTGGGATCTTTCGCCCATGCCGGAATCCGCAAGTGGAACGGAAACTCGACTCCCTTGGAGAGTTCCAATGCGAAATCAACGCGATCACGAAACGGAAATCCCGTTGTCTCGACGATCTTGATCGTTACGCCATCGGCCACCGTCATTTGGACCGTACTTGGCGCATACAAAAGGGCCGCGACACCGCGGTCAGGAGTGGCATAGAACAGGTTTTGAACAAATTTCGGCCAGGACTGATGCATATTGGTCGTGCAGCAGGGATATCCGGAGAGCACACCGAACACAAAATCCGTCCCCTCGTGGTTGGTTTTTTCGAAGGAAGTTTCCAGTTGGTCGGTAAGTTCTACCTGATTGGCGGCCTGGAAATATTGTCTCGTCCGGTAATCGTCGGATGCCTGAGTCGGCAGGGCATTGTAGGTGATTCTTTCGAGCAGATCAGCAAATTCCATGTCGCCCGTGATTTTGAGGTTGGTTTCCAAGGAAAACATTTCTTCAGCAATCGAGCACAACTCGATGCCTTGGACGGGATTGTTGCCGTGCAAGGGCTCATCGCCTCCATACATCCCTGTAGGCTGACCGTGGTATTGCTTGAGGTCGCCCAAGGCTTTTTTGACCGCAGGGAGGGCTTGGGAATCCTTGCTCTTCTGGTAATATACCAAAGGTTGCTTTAGGCCTTGGGCCACATTGACCGTATGCAATCCGGGAATTTTTGAAATGGTCAAAACCGCCATTTCCGTCGAATCGAAAGGATAGCGCTTGAGTTTGTTGTAAAACCAAGTGTCGTCAAATTGGAAAGGATTTTCCGCATTGGTATAAATCTTTTGCCAAGGGAAGGTTTGCTCTTGGATCAAATCTCCCAGTTCAAGCAAAAATGCATCTCCAGTGATGTTGTACAGCCAATATACTACCATCAGGTTATCGCCCGCCCTTCGGTTGGCCCAAAGTGAAAGATGATCCAGAGGCTTTTCTGGAAGCATTTTCAATTGGTATTGGAAATATTTGGTCAAGGCTGTAATCACCCGCTCGTCACCCGTGGCTTGGTAATACTGCTGCAGCACTTTGAGCATGACCATCTTTGGCCACCAATCTTCCCTTGGGCCTTTTTGGATGCCGCGTTCGGGCTCAGGTTCCGTCTCAAAAGGAATAGGGCCAAGGTATCCGGATTCGGCTTGGTTGGCCAGCGTCCACTCTATCCAAGGCTGCGCCTTTTGTTTTAGTCGCTCATCGTCGAGGATATACGCCAAGGGCAACAAGCCATCGATCCAATACGGGCCTCTTTCCCAGCCGTCCCCATCTCCGCCAAGCCAGCCATTTCTAGTGCCGACGACCTCGGGATAAATCTCATCCAAATGCCCGGTCAGCCCATCAGCCATACGCCGCAATTGGTCCTCCAGCCAGCCATTGGCTTTGATGCTCCCGAGTGGCAGTTCCAAATACGGTGTAGCTGCCAAAGGCGACCGATTGCTGAGGTAGTGGGCGTTTAGCGCATCAGGTTTTTTTTGTTCAGGCTTGGAACAAGACAGCAGAACTGTCCATAAGAAGAATAACCAGACAGATTTGTACATGGATCGACGAGGTTGATTTTCGGAAAAACCAAGTTAACGATCTGTCTCACAAAAAGGAATAAATGTGCTGAGAGACGGGGGCTGGCCAATTCGGTCGGCGGATTTTTTGATCAAATTTTTTCGACACCATCCACGTCCACTTCAAAAGTCCAAACAAAATCCTGACAATCGTTGGACACATTTGATCCTGGACATTTTTGCTGGGTTCCTGAGATCAGGTAGCCGTTTCCCCCAGACACGGTTTCCAAGGTTTTCCCGTATTCATTGAAAAATCCCCCGTAGGTTTTTTGCCAAATGAGACTTCCCTCTTGATCAATTTTCAGGAGCAATGCATCATAATTTCCTGCCCCAAAGGAACTCGTAGAGCCAAGCACCAAGCACCCTCCATCGGCTGCGGCAAGGGCTTGTCCTGCACGGTCGTAACTGGTGCCTCCAAAAGTTTTTTGCCAAATGATTTTTCCATCAGAAGCCTTTTTGGTGACTTCTATATCGCATTCAGTGGGGGAACCGCAGTTGACTGTAGCGACTTCGAAAACAGAGCCATCGCCGAAATCTGATATTCCTGAGTCGGTCAAGGGCCAAAACAGGTAGGTAGAAAGTGCAAAACAAATAACTCCAATTGCTCCCAATACGGCGAGTTTGCTTGCTGTGAGGGTTTGAATAATGGCATTCATTTTTTGAAAGGGTTTGGATTGTGGTACATGGTTTTTCTCTTCCGACTCCAACAAAATCATCTCCAAATCCACCTCAAGTGCTCGGGCCAGAATTCTCAAGGAATAGAGACTCGGCTTCACTTCCGAGTTCTCTATGCGTTGGACCGTCCGCAGGGATACGCCGCTGCGATCGGACAATTCCTGTTGGGTCCACCCTTTTGCTACTCGAAGCGACCTGATTGTCTTTGCTGAAGTCACGGCCAAAATTCTCCTTTCATTTCCTGTTGTCAAACGTCGACACTACGTCATCCTCACGTCATTTGGATAAACCCACCTGAAGCCGTAATGTTTGTTGTTGTTTTTTTGATTCAAACATTGCTGAATCGTAATCCGTAAAAATCAACTAATTTTGTTTCCAAAATCAACATGTATGCAAGGTAAATTCAATCACATTTTTTGGGTAGCGATTATCAGTCTCTTCATTTGGACTGGATGCAAGGAACCCGTCGAGGTAATGGTTCCAATAGGCGACGATGGACAGGTTTTTGCCATCGACACCGAGGACAGTAAGATTCCCTACATCGTCATCGACACCCGCGGCGCTTCGATTCCCTACGAACCCGGTGTCGTTGCCCAAATGAAAATCTATGAGGAGAAAAAGCTCATCCAAAGCCAAAGGATCGACATCGAGTACAGGGGAAAAACTTCCTTCCGCCTTTCTGACAAAAAAGGCTTCAACTTCGAAACCATCGATGACGCGGGAGAAGGAACGGATGTATCCCTGCTGGGATTGCCAAAAGAGGAAGATTGGCGCTTGATTGGCCATGTGGTGAATGTATCCGAAAAATACATCTGGGACAGGAGCCTGATATACAACCCTGTGGCTTATGAGCTTTCCAATCGGATCGGAAAATACGCCAGTCGCGGAAAGCTTGTCGAGATCGAGGTCAATGGCGAGTACATGGGCGTATATTTTCTCTGCGAAAAACTGAAACGCGATAGCCAGCGGATCGATATCAAGTCCCTCAACGCCAGTTCTACCAACCTGACGGGAGGCTATATCCTCAAGATCGACAAAGCCGACGCGGGACCCGAACATGACGGCGCACCGCTTTCCTATTTTCTCAACAACTGGGACGATGATGCGCGCTACACCGCAAAAAACAGCTTTAGGAGTCAATACGACATCAACCGAAATGTCATCACGTTTCCACCTTTTGCACCACCGTATCACCCCAATCAGTATCTGGAGACCTATTTCATGTACGAGTATCCAAATGCGGAAGACATCACGGACGCGCAGGAGGCCTACATCGCAAACTATCTCTACGAGTTTGAGACCGCTTTGATCCAAGACAATTTTGGGGCGGGCCAAAGGACCTATGCCAACTATATCGAGATCGGGAGTTTTGTGGACTATTTCATCATCAACGAGCTCTGCCGCAATGTGGACGCCTATCGCCTCAGTACCTTTCTGGTGAAGGATAGGGATGGCAAGTTGGCCATGGGACCGGTTTGGGATTTCAATATCGGTTTTGACGAAGGAGGGAGAATCCCAATGGATGACTGGGTGATCAACTACAACAGCCTTGTAGACAGGGATCCTTGGATGCTACCCTTTTGGTGGACCAGACTGATGGAAGACCCCGTGTTCAGGCAAGCATTGAAAACCCGTTGGACAAGTCTGCGTAGTGGCCCACTGAGCAATGCAAACCTCCAAAACCTCGTGGCAGAAACTGCCAAGTATCTCCAAGACAACGAAGCCGTCACCCGCAACTACGCCAAATGGGAAGTAAGCAAAGACCGCACTTACGAGCAAGCTATCCTCGACCTACAAAATTTCCTCAGCCAACGCGCGAATTGGATGGATGGTAGGATAGGGGCGTTTTAGAAACAAACAAGAAGACTTGTCGGGTTTCGAATGCCTGACAGGTCTTCGATTTTCCCACTCCTGTAATTCCCCTATTCATCGCGCGTCGAATGCCTTATTTTTTGACTAAATACAAACCCATTCGACCTCTTATGAAAAAGCTTTACCTCGTTTTGATTTTGGCTGCCTTGTTCGGCCACATTTCGATCCATACACTTAGCGCTTATCCCAAAGTTTCTGATGAAAATACCGCTGCCGCCCCAGGTGATTACCGTTGGGTGGTAGAAGGATTTGACTGGGGACCGGCTGTCAACAAGGTAATTCTCTCGCTCAGTGAATCGGTCAAAGAAGCCAACGCTGCCCAATACCAGGTCTTCGCTTCGAGGAGTCTGGAAGGCGTAGAGATCGCGCCAGAAAGCTCATCCGGTAACCGCACTGTCGTGTATGCCTACGTTTCTGACGAAAAAGGAAACAGAGTCGCTGAGGGAAAACATATCACCTTGGTATTGGCGGTAAGCCCGGTGATGCCATTGGGTTCCCCATTCCAATATACCCGCATCAACAACCGCGGCGGCAACTATTGGGTGGACTATAAGCTGACCATCATCCATACCAGGACTGGACATATCTGGAACAATCCTGTCGGAAAGATCATGCCCCTCGTCGACAATTTTGACCTGACGGGAAAATTCAGCTACGGCAACAACCAAACCATGTCGTATGCCAGCTATACACCTTCAAAAACCACGGGTAAAGTCCCGTTGATCATTTGGCTGCATGGTGGCGGTGAAGGTGGATTTGATCCGACGGTGGCTTTGTTGGGAAATAGGGCGGCAAACTATGCCTCACCGGAAATCCAGGTCCTTTTTGGCGGCGCTTACGTCTTGGCCCCGCAAGCGCCCACTTTCTGGATGCAGGGCCCCGAGGGGATGACAAGGGGCAAGGACAATGACGTGTACAATCAGGCTGTTTTTGCCTTGATCCAGGATTTCGTATCGAAAAATCCCAACATCGATCCAAAAAGAATATACGTGGGTGGTTGTTCCAATGGTGGTTACATGTCGCTCAAGCTGATCTTGGAGCATCCGGATTATTTCGCAGCAGGCTATATCAGTGCGCTCGCCTTCAACAACGAGTTTATCACCGATGCCCAAATCCAAAAAATCAAGAACGTCCCGATTTGGTTTATCCACGCCAAAGAGGACCCAACCACCGTCGCCGACCAAACGGTCGTGCCGCTATACCACAGACTAAAAGCTGCCGGTGCGAAGAACGTCTATTTCACCTTCTACGACCATGTTACCGATATCACGGGATTTTATGGCGGGGAAAATTTCCACTACAATGCGCATTGGTCATGGATCTATAGCCACGCCAACTTGGCCCGCAAGGACGTCGATGGCTCAGCGGTAATGCTCAACGGCAGGCCGGTAACGATTATGGAATGGATGGCTGCACAGCGGAAGAAGTAATTCTGATTTCCAATAACATAAAACCTCAGCTAAGACCTGAGGTTTTTTTTTGCCTGTGTTCGATTCCCAGAGGTAAATCACCTGTTTTCCTGTTGTAAGATTTTATGATCTCCTCAAGATCATGGATCATGCTGGTGCGCTATAAGTCGAAATACGTTCTTCCAAAAAACTCCTGCTAAAAGGAACAGGAAAGCCTAAGTCAGCAACCGACTTTGTTTCCAGGGAACGCTAAAGTCGGCTGAAAATGAATCCTCAACCCCTTTCCCTCCTACACCTGTCGCTGCAATACTTGACTTCATCCCAGACTTTTTCCCACTTTTTTCTCCAGGAAAATGGGCGATTACAGACCACGCAGGTCTTGGTAGGAAGGTGCTGTTTTTTGACGTTTTTGGGCATAATCGTTGTTGTTAGGACTGCGGATCCATTTCTCCCCTGCGGGTATGAATAGCCAGTATACGTTTGTTTTCCTTGATCACGGACGCGTTTTTCCGGTGACCCCATATCTTGTCCCGGGCGTACCTTCCCGCGGCTTCCACATCCACAATCGGCGGTGGATAATCCAGGTTTTCTGACATACCGTACAACTGCCGCTCCATGGGCGACATCGCATAAGGTTCATGGATAAATTGCGCGGGTATATCTTGGAGCTCAGGCAACCACGTTTTGATAAAAATACCCTTAGGATCATGGTCCTGACTTTGTTTGAGTGGATTGTATATCCTTACGGTATTGATTCCGGTCACGCCGGCCTGCATTTGGAATTGAGGAAAGTGGATACCCGGCTCATAATCCAGAAAGAGCCGCGCCAAATGATGGCTCCCCTCCCGCCAGTCTTGGTACAGGTGATGACAGAGGAAACTCACCAACATGGCCCGCATCCGAAAATTGATCCAGCCCGTAGCCTCCAGGCACCGCATGCAGGCATCCACGAGGGGAAATCCTGTTCTTCCCTGTTTCCAAGCCTCGATCATCTCCGGCTTCCTGGGATGCTCTAGCAATTCATAGCCGGCGTTGATGCAATGATTTTCGTAAGTACAGTCCACCTCAAACTTTTGTATAAAATGGCAGCGCCATTTCAGCCGAGTGAGGAAGTTTTGCAAAGGACCTGGGAAACTGGATGTTCTTGCGGCATTTTTGACAAACTGGTAAGCCTGCTTCACGCTAATGTTGCCCCAACTCAGGTAGGGAGAAATACGCCCACAGCTCGTGCGGCTTTCGAGCGGCTTGCCGATATGACGGGTATAGTTTTTTCCCCTGTCTTGGACAAAAGAGCCCAAATACCGAAAAGCGAAATCTTCCCCCGCAGGCTGAAATCCACTTGGATATTGTGCCAATTGTAAACGCAATTCATCTGGAATGGGAAGTGGATTGTAAAACGGAAGTGGCTCTCTCTTGGAAAACGTATTGACGACCAAGGGTGTCTCCATCGTCCGGTACCAAGCCTCATCCCAACCCGCACGGTCGCGAATGCCGCGGACGATGCCATCGCGCTGGGATTGATGCCAATGAATTCCCGCTTTCCGAAAAAACGCGCTAAGCTTCTTGTCCCTTTGGTAAGTCAATCCAATACCGGACTCTTGGTAACTGAATACGTTCCTAATTTGGTACTTACTATGGATAAATGAAAAAGTTTCTATCGCTTCCGCATACATGACGACTATCTCGAGTCCATATTTTCCGATTTTCTTGTTTACCTGTAGGATAGAATGGTACTGGAACTGTAAGTGCCGCAGACTGGTATCGGGATAGGAAATGATCGAAGGCTCCAACAAAAACACAATCAAATAGGGCAAAGAATCCCTTTCGGCAAGCTGAAGCGGCAGGTGGTCCTGGGTACGGATATCCCGCTTCAGCCAGACTAGGTTGATTTCCCTCCGGTCAGTTTGAACATCGATGTGAATGCCATTTACTTCCATTGCCCTCAGATACGCTAAGACCGTTTGGAAATTTTGTTGCCGGTAATGGCACGCTGCCGATCGCATTTAAAGCGATCGATCTCAGGATTCCGCTTCTTGACGTGCTTTTGGCTGATTCCCTGGTTGACCCGCTTTCTCCACAGGTCAAAACTGCTGCGCTTGAGTTGCCCGCGCATGAGTTTGATGACCTCGGCCTCGCTCATTCCAAACTGCGCAAGAATAGCCTCGAAAGGTGTCCGATCCTCCCAAGCCATTTCGATGATCCGGTCGATGTCCGTAGCCGTCAGGTTCAACTTTTCCATGTCCCAAAAAGATCAACGATTGCCTTTTCCCTAAAATCAAAAATCTCCTTCAATTGCTTTTGGATGAACAATGCATTCGCAATTGCTCCCAAAAACCCAAGGGGTGGGCTGTAGGTGACTATGTCGGTCATTTCCACGCCGCCGTTGATTTCCTCCAGTTTATGCTGGTGATGCCAAAGCTTGTAAGGGCCGATGCGTTGCTCATCGACAAAATACTCCAAATCGCGCACGTGGGTGATTTCCGTCATCCACTGGATCGGAATGCCCAACATCGGTTTGACCGTGTAGGTGATGATCATACCGGGGTACATTTTGGCTTGGCCGATATTGCTCGTGACATGGAAATCCATGTAATCAGGCGTTATTTTCTTCAGATTGGCTGGACTGGAGACAAAGTCCCATACTGTCTCCAAACTTGCGGGGATTTGTTGTATGCGGGTGAATTGGTAGAAGGGCATCGAAAGGGGAAATATCCATTGTTTCAACAAATGCCCGCAGAACTTGTTTGAGGCTCAAACCTGAAAATTTCCTCAGGGTAAACAGAAAGACCTATTTCGAGGCGGTTTTTCCTAACATCGGAAAAAGCCGGATGATCTCCTCCTTATTGGGTTGGGTGCCATATTCGCAGACTTCGAAAGCTTCTGCAAATTGGACTTGTGCTGCCTGTTCCTTACCGTACCAAGATTCCAAGGCTTTGAGTACAGAGGCATTTGGAGTGGAAAAACGCTTCGATTTGAGCCAGGCTTTTCTCTCCGCCTGTCCAGTTGGAATCGGCTCGGTCAGGTTTCCGATCCAAGGCAGCCACTCATAAAACTGGGAAACATGGGCATCCATAGCATCGATTTTATTGTCAATCACCGGCGAGATATCGATCGCGATATCCGGCTGAAAGGGGTTGGGCTTTTTGAAATTGTCTTGAAAATAAAGGAAAACGGGATTTTTGCGAAGCGGCGGTGTATCGGCAGCAATGTTGGGTACGCCCACCATATAGGCTGCATCCTGCACCAAAATCCCAGTGTAGCGATGGTCGGGATGGTAGTCATTGTTTCGGTGGGAAATCACCACATCAGCTTCCCATTCCCGGATTTTTCGGATGATTTCTAGGCGATTTTCCAAAGTGGGCAAGAGTTCCCCATCGTGATTGTCCAACACATCGTATTGGATGCCCAGCCGCTTGGCAGCTTCTTGGGTTTCGGCGTACCGCCGCTTGGCAAGAACACCCCCGCCCATTTCCATGTGTCCGGCATCACCGTTGGTCACGGAGATGAACTTGACCTGATGCCCCATGGCTACGAAGAGCGCGGCAGTCCCTCCACCTTTGATATCACAATCATCCGGATGGGCACCGATCATGAGGATTTTGAGGACTTTGCCTTGTGCGAGGACCTGAAATACAGCAAGTGTCAAAAGGGAAAATACCAGTACGATTCTTTTCATGGCAAAAGGATTATGATAAAAATTTAAGGAGAATCAGCCCCACCTGCAATCCCGCAATGTATGGATGGTTCGTTTTTTCTTCACAAGAGCTGTGCCTTTGCCGGTTAATTGTCTGGTTTCATTACATTAGAAGGTCATTCAAGATTTATCTTCAATAAGCAAACCTTCATGAAAATCATTGTCAATATCTTTTTGCTGATGTTGTTTAGCCTCCCTGCCTTCTCCCAGGAAACCATCAAACTCTATCCTGGCAAAGCGCCCGGCTCGGAATCCTGGGATTGGACGGAGAAAGAGACGAGCCCATTTCCCAACAACCGCATGCTGTACAATGTCTCTGAACCTGTGCTGCTACATTATCCCGCGCCGAAGGAAAAGGCAACTGGAACATCCATCATTGTGGCTCCAGGTGGCGCTTTCCATATTCTGTCCATCGACAATGAGGGCATCCGTGTGGCAGAGTGGTTGAATTCGCTGGGGATTTCTGCCTTTGTGTTGAAATACAGGGTGGTCAAAAGCCAAACAGACAATCCCTTTGCAGAACTGATGCCGCTGATGCAAAACAAGGACAAACTGGACTCGATCAATGCACCCGTAGTCGAAATGGCCAAAAACGATGGCATAGAGGCCATGAAATTTGTCCGATCAAACGCTGTAAAATTCGGACTGGATCCCGGAAAGATCGGTTTTATGGGATTTTCCGCTGGAGGCACCGTCACCATGTCGGTGATGCTGAGTGCGGAAGAAAAATGGAAACCTGATTTTATAGCCCCTATCTACTTGTATAAAAAAGCTGTCCTCGGCAGCAATATGCCAAAAAAAGAGACACCGATTTTCGTGGTTGTGGCTACCGATGATAGCTTGGACTTTATGCCGCACAGTGTAGAACTCTACCTCGAATGGGTCTCCGCGGGACATCCCGCCGAATTGCATGCCTTTGAAAAGGGCGACCATGGTTTTGGCTTTGCGCCACGGGGAACTACCTCAGACATGTGGACCAAGAATTTTGAGTTTTGGTTGAAGAAAAGAGGATTGATACCTCAATAAACCAAAACACCGGCTTGCATCATGTCTTTTGAAAAATATTGGAGAGGCTACTCAAAAGGCAAGAGTATTGTTCAAATCCGTTAAATTGTATCTCATGAAAAATGTCGGCATTATATTCCTTTTCCTGATATTCCTGTTCACAAACTCCCAGGCCCAAGAACTTCCCCTCAAAATCGGCGTCGCCGGCCTCAACCATGGCCATGTTCCCTGGGTATTGAATGCCGATAAGCGGCCTGAAATCGACATTGTAGGCATTGCCGAACCGGATCGGGAACTGGCTGAAAAGTACTCCAAGCAATATGGATTCTCGATGGACATCGTTTTTGGATCGATCGACGAAATGCTCGAAAAAACCAAACCTGAGGCCGTCACGGGCTTTGGCACGACCTATCAACACCTCGAAATCGTGCAGAAATGCGCGCCGAAAAGCATCCATGTCATGGTTGAAAAACCACTGGCAGTAAGTCTCGACCACGCACGGGAAATGGCGAACTTGGCAAGAAAACACCAAATCCAGCTGCTGACCAACTATGAAACCACTTGGTATACCAGCCACCAGAAAGCGCTCGAAATACTGGAGTCCGAAAAAATCGGGGATATCCGCAAAATCGTCGTCCGGGATGGACATCGCGGCCCCAAGAAAATCGGCGTAGGACCCGAGTTTTTGGAATGGCTGACAGACCCTGAACTGAACGGTGCAGGGGCCTTGATGGATTTTGGCTGCTACGGCGCCAATCTCAGCACTTGGCTGATGGATGGACAAAGGCCCATATCGGTGACCGCCGTGGTCCAGCAACTCAATCCCGCTGACAACCCAAAAGTGGAGGATGAGTCGACCATCATCCTGACCTACCCAAGCTCCCAGACAATCATCGAGGCGTCCTGGAATTGGCCGATCGGACGAAAGGATATGGAAATCTACGGCCTGACGGGTGCGATTCTTGTCGACAACGGCAAACAACTCAGGCTGAGAATGGCGGAAGGATATGATGGCTTTTCGGAGGAAAAATTTGAAATGGAAAAACGGGAAAAGCCGCTGGATGATCCATTTTCGATGTTGTACGCGGTCGTGCGGGGCCAAATCACCCTTCCAAACGACGATCTCAGCGGTCTCGAAAACAACCTGATCGTGATGGAAATCCTAGAAGCTGCGAAGGAAAGCGCGCGGTCAGGAAAGACAGTTTGGCTGGACAAGCGCTGATGCGCACCAAGAACAAAGTATGACCTAACAGGTCAGCAGATGCAGGCAGGAGATGGGAGAAGCAAGAAGCGAGAAAAATTGAAGGGACGATGTCTTACGGCTATTTACCAAATAACCGAATTTCACTGGCCGAACCATGGCGATTGAAGTTTATCTTTTTCTAACGAGATACTCGAAAAACCTATGCCGACCGAAATTAGTTAATCCGGAAAAACCGATCAACAAGCTGGAAAATGAGGAAAACAACCTTTAAGGTATCAAAAATGGATTGCCCATCCGAAGAACAAATGATCAGGATGAAGCTTTCCGACCTACCAAACATAGCTTCTCTAGACTTTGATATCCCGAACAGAAAGCTGGCTGTTTTTCACACGGGCGATTACTCGGAAGTATTTGATCGTCTTGAAAGCCTGAAGTTTGACACGACCTTGGTTGAAAGCAATTCTGTGGAAAACCAAATAAATGCCACTGAAGACACGGGAAAACAAAGAAAATTGCTTTGGCAGGTCTTGGGGATCAATTTCTTCTTTTTTGTACTTGAAATGACGACGGGTTTTCTGTCAAACTCCATGGGTCTTGTTGCCGATAGTTTGGATATGTTGGCTGACAGCATTGTCTATGGACTGGCCCTTTTGGCGGTAGGCGGCTCGGTTGCACGTAAGAAAAACATCGCGAAATCTGCAGGCATTTTTCAGTTGATACTGGCAGTTTTGGGGTTTATGGAAGTGGTCAGGCGATTCGTGGGACTAGAGGCGATTCCCGGTTTTCAGACGATGATCATCATCTCTATCCTCGCCCTTATTGGCAATGGACTCTGTTTGTATTTATTGCAAAAGAGCAAGAGCGAGGAAGCACATATGCAAGCCAGCATGATCTTCACGTCGAATGACATCATTGTGAATCTTGGTGTGATCGTGGCCGGTGGGCTCGTCTACTTGACAGACTCAAAGTATCCCGACCTTGTGATTGGGACGATCGTGTTTTTCCTCGTTGGACAGGGAGCGTTCAAAATACTCAAGCTTTCAAAATGATTGGGGAAAAAGACCACTGTTTGCCTAAGCATCCATATTCAAATAAGCGCCGTGCATTATTTCCATCGTTTGGCCGATATTTGTCTGAGCCGATTTTCTAAACGAACCATCATGAAAGCCCATCTGACCAAGCTTGCTGTTGTTTTGCTCCTTTGCGGCAGCGATGCCTTCGCGCAGCAACAAACCTACTGCAACCCGATCAATATCGACTATGGCTACACGCCGATCCCCAATTTCTCGGAATGGGGCAGGCATCGGGCGACCGCAGATCCGGTAATTGTAAATTTCAAGGGCACTTTTATCCTTTTCTCCACCAATCAATGGGGATACTGGACCAGCACGGATATGTCCAACTGGAAATTCCACTCCCGCCTTTTTCTCCAACCTTGGAACAAGGTCTATGACGAACTCTGTGCCCCGGCTGTAGGGGTTTTGGGCGATACGGTCATCGTGATGGGCTCGACCTATGAGCGGGATTTCACGGTGTGGATGAGCACCAACCCGACAGCCAATGAGTGGAAGCCCCTTGTGGAGAAATTTGACATCGGCGGTTGGGATCCGGACTTCTTCACAGACGATAACGGCAGGCTCTACATGTACAACGGCAGCTCCAACCGCTATCCGCTGTACGGGATCGAACTGGATAGAAAGACGCTGAACCCCATCGGCACACGCAAGGAGATGTACCTATTAGAACCAGACAGATATGGCTGGCAGCGCTTTGGCGAGCACATGGACAACACCTTCCTCGACCCCTTTATGGAAGGTGCCCACATGACCAAACACAATGACAAATACTACCTGCAATATGGCGCACCGGGGACGGAATTCAGTGGCTATTCCGACGGTGTAGTGGTCGGAAAAAGCCCACTTGGACCGTTTGTACCGCAATCCGATCCCCTGAGTATGAAATTGGGTGGATTTGCACGGGGTGCGGGACACGGGAGTACTTTCAAGGACAACCAAGGAAAATACTGGCACGTCAGTACAATCATGATTTCGGTTAAAAACACTTTTGAGCGACGCTTGGGCATTTGGCCTGCTGGTTTTGACAAAGACGATGTCATGTGGAGCAGTACCGCTCTCGGGGACTATCCCCATTACCTACCGGGCAGCGAAAAAGCCGGAGCCTTCACGGGATGGATGCTGCTCAACTTCAACAAACCGATGGCAGTGTCCTCAACCTTGGGTGGATTTGCACCAAACCTAGCCAATGACGAAGACTTGAAGACTTATTGGAGTGCCAAGACGGGCGAAAAGGGCGAATGGATACAAACCGACCTCGGCCAAATCAGCACCGTCCACGCCATCCAAATCAACTACGCCGACCAAGATGTGGACCAAGACCGCCTCGGCAAGCGCAGCGACCAATTCCATCAATACATCCTCTACCATTCGAAGGATGGAAAAAAATGGGAAGTCTTGGTCGACAAAAGCAAAAACAAGACAGACATTCCGCATGAATATTTAGAATTGGAAAAACCGGTGCAGACACGCTTTCTGAAGTTGGAAAACATCCACATGCCGACCGGAAAATTCGCCTTGAGCGGCTTCCGGGTCTTCGGTCATGGCAATGGCACCAAACCGGAGAAAGTGAAGCAATTCATGGTTTTCCGCACCGAAAAGGACAAACGCAGCGCCTTTATCAAATGGTCCCCCATGGCGGATGCCTACGCCTACAACATCTACTACGGCACCGCGCCGGACAAATTGTACACCTCGATCATGGTCTTGGGCAACAATGAATATTGGCTCAAAACCATGGACCGTTCGAAGACCTACTATTTTACCATCGAAGCCATAAACGAAAACGGGACGAGTGAATGGTATGAAGTCCAAAAGGTAGATTGATAGAAGTCCAAGCGCGGTTTGAATCTTTTACCTGTCAACGTGGTTTTCCCTTCAAATCAAAATGAAAGGGAACCTCCATGGAAATTGGAATAGATAGTTTTGCCGCCTACGTCACCGACTCCAAGGGCAACCCAGTCGGAACTGCCGAAGCGGCGATGACCGAACTCCTTGCCAGAATCAAACTGGCAGACGAAAAGGGATTGGATGTCTTTGGTATTGGGGAGCATCACCGCAAGGAATTTTTGGACTCGGCGACTGTGGTGATTTTGGCCGCTGCCGCGGGGCAAACCAAGCGCATCAAACTCTCGAGTGCCGTGACGGTGCTGAGTGCCGCCGACCCGGTCCGTATTTTTCAACAATTCGCCACGCTCGATCTCGTATCCAATGGCAGGGCTGAAATGGTCGTTGGCCGTGGTTCGTTTACGGAAGCATTTCCCCTTTTTGGTCTGAAACTTCAAGACTATGACAAGCTCTTTGCAGAAAAACTGGGCTTGCTCCTGCAAATCCGCTACCAAGAAACTGTCACTTGGTCGGGCCAATTTCGTCCGGCCTTGCACAACCAACCCATTTATCCCCGTCCGGTGCAAGATCCCCTGCCCATTTGGTTGGGCGTGGGTGGTACACCAGGTTCTTTTGCGAGGGCAGGTTCCTTGGGTCTGCCGCTGATGGTTGCGGTGATTGGTGGGGAAACACACCGCTTCCGTCCCTTGGTTGACCTATACCGTGAAGCGGGAGACAAGGCGGGATTTTCACAAGACCAGTTGAAAGTTGGGCTCCATTCGCTCGGTTATGTTGCCCAGACACATGAGGAAGCAGTGGAGGCCTACTACCCCGGCTATGCGGAGACTTTTACCCGTATTGGCAAGGAACGGGGATGGCCACCCGTGACACGTGGGCACTTCGAGGCACAAAACGCCCGAAGAGGCGTATACCTCGTGGGGAGTCCAGAAGAAGTGGCCGAAAAAATCCTCCGCCACAGCGATTCCCTTGGCGGCATCGACCGTTTCACCTTTCAGATGGACAATGCCGGCCTCAGCCATCAGCAACTCAGTGAATCCATTGCGATGATTGGGGAGGAAGTGATTCCGTTCGTAAAAGCCAAATCCAGTTCCCATGTTTGACAGCCCTGACTATCCTGCCGCTTTGGATGAATCGCAATTTGAGGCTTGGTTCGAAAAAGGCCGCGAAAGCCGAATTCCTTATGCCTACTTGCTGATCATGTGGGATGAGATCGAAGGAAAATACGATCCGATCTATGTCGAAAACAGGAAAGAAATCCAAGAATATCCCCGCTATGGGCAATCCCCCGAAAACAGGTTGCTCGTGGCGGCTTATGATCTGTATTCGGGGGGAAGAGTTGGGTGATGTAGAAAGTTAGAAGTACGAAGTTGGAGGCACGAAGTTAGAAATACGAAGTTGGAAGTATGATTTGCGCGGCAAGGAGGAATTTCATTTTTTATCGAATGAAGAATATTGAACTCCGAATAATGAAATTCGAATATTGGCATACAAAGAGCTAATTACCTAAAAACAATTTAATAAATAACTAAAAGAAGTAAGAATAAGGGGCGAAGTCAGAAATCTTTGGAGGAAATAGAAGACACCACCAAATCCCTCAGGCTGGACATTGCCATTTAGGACAGGTCAAACAAGTCGATGTAGGATTGAAAAGCATAGACCCTGTTTCTCCTGAAGCCTGTCAACTCTACCAATATTCCAAGGTCGACGAGGTCGTTGACCAAGCGAATGGCAGTGGAGACATGCACATCCAGCACTTCTGCCACTCTCGCACTATCGATGATTGGATTGCCGTAGAGAACCTTCAATAGCTTTTTTGCTTCCTGTTGCCTCTTACCTAACTCAATAAGCTTGGTAAACTCAACATTTTCACGCAAGGCCAGTATTCGTTGGAAAGTGTTGATACTTGCCTCAGCAGTTTCGATTACGCCAACCAGAAAAAAACCAAGCCAAGACTGAATATCGTTTTTTTCACGTACCCGCATCAAATGGTCATAATAATCTCTGCGATTTTTTTCAAAGAAGTCGGACAAGTACAAAACCGGTCGCTTCAATAGACCTTTGTCGAGCAAGTAAAGTGTGATCAACAGCCTCCCAATTCGACCGTTCCCGTCTAGGAACGGGTGAATAGTCTCGAACTGATAGTGAATGAGCGCGATCTTAAGCAAATGCGGCACATTGGTCGGAGTATCGCTTGTATCTGCATGGATAAAATACTCCAAATCACCCATCAATTCCGAAACTTCGTCATGGGTCGGCGGGACGAAAATTGCGTTCTTTAGACTCGGTCCTATCCAGTTTTGGCTGGTTCGAAACTCTCCCGGCATTTTTTCCTTGCCACGTGTCCCCTCCAACAATGAAGCATGGGTATGTTTGATCAAGCGTGTGGAAATTGGGATTTTTTCCAATTCCATTATCGCTTGATTCAAGGCCACAATGTAGCGTTGTACTTCCTTCCAGTCTTCTCTTCTTTCGGGTTCAATATCCTGTTCGTTGGCTAAAGCCTCCTGAAAGGATGTTTGTGTTCCTTCAATCTTACTTGAAACCGTCGCTTCCTTGGTGATATGCATCTTGATAAAGAAATCCACATCAGGTATCAATTCTGAAAAAGCATCCAATTTACCTAGGCAACGATCTGCTTGACTCAGTAGATTTGCCAACTTGGGGTCTGAAATCACCCATTCATAATTGATCTTTTCAGGCCTAAAACTCTGGTATTCCATCCGCTTGACCCAGTTTCCTGATTTGAAAGTCTTGATGTCCCTTGTCTCCATACCTGCCTAATTTCTGATTATTATATTTGCAAAAATAATCTTTTTTGCAAATATAAATTAATGTATTTGCACTTAATGGATTTTGTACAAATATGAGAATTCATCTTTGCAGCTCGAGTCGACTTTTGACCAAGGAAAAGTCCCATCGAATACTGGGGCTTTGAGTGTTGAATGAGGACCCGGCAAATAGGTCGATGGATTGAAAAGCATAGACCCGGTATCGCGTATGGCGAGTCAACCCCAACAGACGGCGAGACCAACAAGACATTTGATCTCAAAAAATAGCATTCCAGCTTTGTGCCTCCACTGTCTTCTTTTCCTAACAACTCTTAAAAAACTGCTTTTGACCGAGTCGAGCCTCGATTTCCTTGGCAGTCTTGGTGATGGAAAGTCCGCCTAGATTGGTGCACCTGAGGGTATTGGGGATGCTGTTACCAACCACATACATGGTTTCGATGACTTCGTCGAGCGGAATCAGGTGGTCATAATCTGCCATGGCCATATTTGCGCAGGAAAGTGCATTGGAAGCTGCCATGACGTTTCTGTTGAGGCATGGGGCTTCCACCCGGTTGCCAATCGGGTCACAAATCATACCGAGCGAACTCTGCAATGCCATCGATGCTGCAGAAAGGCTTTGCTGCAAGGTCCCTCCCGCAAGACTGACGATTGCCGCCGCTGCCATGCAGGAACCGGAACCGCATTCGGCTTGGCAACCTCCTACTTCAGCAGCAAAAGTGGAATGCGCCGCAATGAATACGCCGATCAGTCCGGCAACCATCAGGGCCCTTACCGTTTCTTCGTCAGAAAGTCCAAGGGTGTCCGCCACAGCCAAAACCGAGCCCGGCATGGCCCCACAGGATCCTGCGGTCGGCGCCGCCACAATCACGCCCATGGAGCTCTTGACCTCCATGATCGCGGACACATACATGATGATCTTGTTCAGTACGTCCGCAGCGACCAACTTCCTGTCCTCCACCATCGACTTGAACTTGACCGACTGTGGACCCAAGATCCTGTCTTCGAAGTGGGTTCCCTTCAATCCCGCTTCGACTGCATTTTTCATGATCTGACGGATGTCCTCCATCTTGGAAAGGACTTCCGCTTCGGAGATATTGCCCCGCATGCTTTCATAGCGCACCGCCAATTCCCACAGGCTTAGGCCTTTGTCTTGATTGTAGGCCAACATTTCTTCACAAGTGATAAAGGGCACAGTTTGATTCTTGACTGACAGGATTGGCAACACGGGTCCGATTTGTTTCACACTGCTGACAGCCTCCAGCTCGCGCAGGTCTTGGATGAGACTCTCTTCCAAGCTTTCCCATGATCTGATTTCAACAAAGGGCCTATCCCCAACGATGATTTCCAAATTTGAATGATCAACCGTTTGCTCCAAATACCTTTCGATTCCGGCAGGGTCATCGGCAAAAACCAAAGTCACATAGCTATCCCCGGCCATGGACACTTTTGTTCCGTCAATCTCAATGACCTCAATCATTCCTCCCCCGGTGGAAATGGCGATTACCTGATGGCTTTCCCATGGGTTGGTCAGGGTGATTTTGTAGGTGTTAGGGTGTTCTGCCTGAATATCCTTGATGTTGATTTTCACCTGAATTCCTGCAGCTCCCAAATGCTGTTCGGAATGGACCAAGCGCTCGTCATAAGCCTCCCAGCCCAGAAATCCTCCGAAAAGTCCCATGTCGGAACCTTGGTCTTTGTGGGTGGTGGCCAAAGAGCCATTGGGGTCGAAGTCAATTTCTATCGAAGAAATTTGGCCGTCCATCAGGTCATGGCATATGCGCCCAATCCTCAGGGAAGCTGCGCAATGTGAACTCGATGGCCCTCTCATGACAGGCCCCACGACATCATTGAAAATACTTGGGAATGTTTCCATAGGTCCCAATTTATCAAATTTCAATTGAAACATCCTTCATGAATCAAAATATAAACGGCGGCTTGGGAATGTCGCTTCATACTAGATGGGATTGTCAAACTGCACATACTTGAACGTATGTGAACCATCTTCATACAGCTCAAAAAGCCCATAGCCCTTGTTGGTGTTTTCATAGGGCTCGTCGCTCCACCAATTTCCGGATACGGCCCCGCTGCAGTGATAATGGATATTTTGGTAGAGGAGTGATTCTACCAAATGGATATGCCCGCTGATGCAGGCCTTCACGTTTTTGTGTTTGAAAAACAAATTGATCAAAGGCTTGGCATCGATGTGCATCCAGGCTCCTGGTACGATCCAATTGCCCGTTTCGGCATTGTTGCCATCCAAAAATGGGGTCGCGCCCAAGATTGGAATATGGGAAACAATCAAAATCGGCTTCTCCGCGGGTATGGATTGCAGCGTTTGCTCGAGCCATGCTGCCTGCGCTGTATCCAGTTTGGCGGTGTACCAAGTGCCATCCTCCTTCTTGTGCGTACTGTCGAGGACGATGAAATGCCAGCCTTTGGATTCGAAGGTGTAATAAGGCATTTCCATAGCATGTTCCCGCATCACCCAAGCCTTCCCCGGGAAAGGCTCCTCGTGGGGAGTTTTGCCCCAAACGTCATGGTTACCGATGCAGTGGTAAATCTTCAGATCTGGATGGGCGGCACGGATTTTTCGCCACACGGCCCATTGGGCTTCTGTTTCCGCTTCATCCTTTCCCAATGCATCCATGATGAGGTCGCCGCCGTTCACAAAAAAATCGATAGGCTGTTCCTTGCTTAGGATATGGTCAAAGCATCTCTTGACCCCTTCCTCGGCACCAACTCCCGGCTCAATATGCATATCTGTCACATGGGCAAATCGCAAGATGGGAGTTTTGGCTTGTAAGGGTTCAGTTTTAGGGTTGGTACAGGCAAGGGGTAAGACACTTGCGCCCAAAGTCCCCAAACCGAGAGCCTGGAGAGCGTTTCTTCTTGTGATTTTGGATTTCATAGCATTGGTATTTCAAAAACGAAAAACGCGATCAATAAAGATGAACCTTATCTTCAAAGTATAGCAATAGCGAAGATATCCGAATTTTCGGTTTTTGAAAGGTAATTGGACGGTTGTGGGAGGATTCGAAAGACCATCATTCCCGAAATGGAAAAGACCTCAATCGAATCGGATTTTTTGCATAAATTATTCCGTCGATAAACTCAATCCAAACTGATGGTCCCAAAAAGACTCACCGCCACGATTCCGCTTTTCTTCATGATTTGTATAAGTTCATTTTCCCAGCAAATCCGTTTGCGTGAGACCAAAACAGGAGTCGATTTCCTATCAGGCGGAAAAGTCTTGTTGACCTACCAAACATCCACGGCTGAGGTGCCCGAGGGCGTGAAAGCTGAATTCAGAAAATCCGGCTTTATCCATCCGCTTTTTTCCCCCTCCGGTCAGGAACTCACCCGCATACAGCCACCTGACCACTTCCACCATTATGGCATTTGGGGCCCTTGGACAAAGACCTTGGTAGAAGGACGGGAGGTGGATTTTTGGAATTTGGGAGACGGAAAAGGCCGGGTGGATTTTGACCGTTTGATCTCCAAAAAAGAAAAAAAGGATAACGCCGAGATCCTCGTCCGACAAAAACACACCGATCTCCTTGCTCCAAACGGCGCCCAAGTCGCCATCGAGGAAGATCTCGGCATCCGCGTTTGGAGTATGGAACAAAACAGATATGCCGTGGACTATACCACGGAAATTTCCACCCCCTTGAAAACTCCCGTGGTTTTGGAAGCCTACAGGTACGGTGGCGGAATCGGCTTCCGGGCGACGGCAAGATGGGATGCAAGCAACAGCCATATCCTTACCTCCGATGGCAAAGACCGAAAAACCGCCGATGGCAGCTATGCCAAATGGGTGATGGTGTATGGGGTTTCCGACGATCCTTCCGGGGAAAGTGGAATCCTTTTTCTCAGCCATCCGGATAACCGGGCCCATCCCGAACCCATGCGCGTATGGCCCGAAGATTCAAATGAGGGCAAGGAAAATGTCTTCCTTGAGTTCTGTCCCATCCGTCACCAAGCTTGGGAAATCCTCCCCGGCAAGACAAATACTTTAAAGTACCGCATGATCGTCTTTGACGGTAAAATGACCGCGACGGAAGCGGAGAGTTATTGGAAAACATTTGCAGCACGATAGAAAAACCCAAGGTTCAAACCACATGAAACGAAGAGAATTTATCAAAACCACCGCATTGGCAGGTACCGCCTTGGGTTTCCCGACCATTGTCCCCGCATCGGTATTCGGTAAAAATGCCCCCAGCAATAAGATCAATATCGGCCAAATTGGCTGCGGAAGGATCGCACGGTCACACGACCTTCCCGGAACCTGGGCACATGATGTGGCCCGCATCGTAGCAGTATCGGATGTGGACAGCAAAAGGATGGCGGACGGAAAAGCCTTGATCGAGGCTCATTACACCCAAAAAATGGGGAAGCCTTATCTCGACGTCAAGCAGTATGGGGATTACCGGGAGATGCTGTTGGACAAAGACATCGACGCCGTGATCATCAGTACACCTGACCATTGGCATTCCCAACCGGCCATAGAAGCTGCTTTGGCCGGAAAACACATCTACCTTCAAAAACCGACTTCCCTCACCATCAAAGAAGGCCGTCAACTGACGGAAGTGGTGAAGAAATCCGGAGTAGTCCTGCAGTTGGGTACCCAACAGCGGTCCAGTCCTCAGTTTCGTATTGCCGCCGAACTGGTTAGGAACGGCAGGATCGGAAAATTGCATACAGTCCGTATCGGGCTTCCGGGCGATCCTTCAGGGCCCAAGGCCAGTCCGATGCCTGTTCCGAAAAACCTGAATTTTGACATATGGCTAGGGTCCACGCCGGAATTGCCCTACTCCGAAATCGGCGTGCACCCGCAGGAAGGATACGATCGTCCTGGTTGGCTGCGACATGAGAATTACGGTGCGGGCATGATCACAGGCTGGGGACAGCACCATTTTGACTCGGCGGCATGGGGCATGGATACCGAACTCACCGGACCACGTTTCATAGAAGCGGTAGCGGAATTCCCCAAGTTCGGATTTTGGAATGTCCACGGCGATTTTATGGTCAAGGCCGAATACGAAAACGGCGTCACCATGCTCACGAGCGGCGGCTTCCCCAACGGCATTCGGTACGAGGGTACGGAAGGTTGGATATGGGTCTCCCGGGGGGATTATGTGGCTTCTGCTAGCGACCCGGTTGCCAAAGACAAAAGTTCAAAAGCATTAGACGCCTCTGATCCAAGGCTATTGGAATCCGTGATCGGGCCTAATGAAATACATCTTTATAAGAGTGCAGACCAACACGGCAATTGGCTGGAATGCATCCAAACGGGAAAGGAACCTATCTCACCGATCGAAATCGGCCATCGCTCTTGCTCGGTATGCTTGGTCAGCCACGTGGCGATGAAAGTAGGAAGAAGACTCGAATGGGATGCAAAAACCGAAAAGTTTGTCAATGACGATGAAGCCAATACCCATCTCAGCAGATCCCAACGAGCTCCTTATGGGACGGATTTTGTCAAAGTCTAATCAGGAAAATTGAACTTGATGAGGTGTATTATCGCATTTTCCCTTTTACTTATCATTGGTTGTGTGCAGCCAAAGGAAGAGACCATGGCCGACAAACGCAAGATTACCTTTATGTCCCTTGATCCGGGACATTTTCACGCAGCACTCATCCACAAGTCCATGTATCCCCACGTGGATTCGACCGTCTATGTCTTTGCTCCTCCGGGTGACGAACTCAAGGATTATCTTGGGAGGATCGACAGCTACAATTCCCACCCTCAGAATCCCACAGCATGGAAAATTGAAGCATACGTAGGCACTGATTTTTTGGACAAAATGATTTCCCAAAAACCAGGGAATGTCATGGTAGTGGCCGGGAAAAACGACCAAAAGATTGACTACATCATGGCAGCAATCCAAAATGGCATCCATGTCTATGCTGATAAACCATTGGTAATCAATCGGGAAGGATATGGGAAATTACGGGAAGCCTTTGTCTTGGCAGCCCAAAAGGACTTGCTGCTCTACGACATCATGACGGAGCGCTTTGAGATTGGTTCGATGTTGCAGCGGGAGTTATCGATGAATCCCGAGGTATTCGGCGAGCTGGTTGAAGGCACTTTGGAGGAGCCCGCGATCACTAAAGAGAGTGTGCATCATTTTTACAAGCAAGTTTCGGGAAAGCCCTTGGTCCGGCCGGACTGGTTCTTCGATGTCAGGAAGCAAGGTGAAGGCTTGGTAGATGTCACGACGCATTTGGTGGATTTGATCCAATGGGCGGCTTTCCCGGAGCAAACTTTGGACACTGCAGATGTACAAATGCTTTCAGCCAAAAGATGGCCGACTCCACTTTCCATTGAGCAATTCCAGCAGGTAACTGGAAAAACGGCTTTTCCCGAATACCTGAAAAATGACCTTCAAGGTGATACATTGCAGGTGTTCGGCAACGGGGAATTGCACTACACCCTCCGCGGTAAGCATGCAAAGGTCAGCGTGACCTGGGATTTTCAGGCTCCGGAAGGTGGCGGAGACACGCATTTTAGCATCATGCGGGGCAGCAAAGCCGAACTTATCATCCGGCAGGGCACCGAACAAGCCTTCAAGCCAACTTTATATATCAGGCTACTTGAGGGACAGGAGAAAGCGCTGGAGGATGCCATTCGCATCGCCATGCAGACGAGGTATCCCGGACTTGACTTGGAAAAACTGTCAAACGGCGAACATCAGATTTTGATTCCTGACGAATACCATGTCGGACATGAGGCACATTTTGCCCAAGTGACAGAAAAGTTTCTGGAGTATTTCCTAGAAGGAAAAATGCCCGCTTGGGAGGTCCCCAATATGTTGGTAAAATACCATACGACTACCCGGGCCTTGGAACTTGCGGGCAATCATCCTTAGGCGACGGATCGAACCAACGACTCTTTCTCAAGCACTTTTTTACCCGCCGGGTTTAAGGATTACCTTTTTGATTTCATAAAAAATACTTTTCGAACTCTGAAAAACAGGGTGATTTCATGACCGTTGTCATATGATTTTTGAAATCTACTTTTTGGGGTAAGTTTATTTAGATTTTTTAAAAATAGTGATTGTTTAGAATCATTCTAAGCGGTATGTTTGCATCACTATTTTAACTCAGTCTAAATAAACAAGATGAAAGCGATATACTTATTCCTCCTGTTATCCCTAGTTCCCCTGATAGGAATGGCACAGGAAAGTGCTCTAAAGGGAAAAATCTCCGACAAAAACAACAACCCGCTGCCCTATGCTTCGATCCAACTGGTAGGCACCGTCAGGGGAGTCCAGAGCAATACGGATGGGAATTTTGTAATGAACAACATCCCCAGTGGGACCTACACGGTCAAGGTGATGAATCTGGGCTATGAGGATGGTTCTAAGGAAGTCGTGCTGGTTCCGGGACAAACCACAGAGCTTGAAATTGTTCTTTCGGAAGAACCAATTTGGATCGATTCATTTGAACTGTTGAGCAGCCGGGGGATTTTGGGCCAGGAAAAACTCCCGGAAGTCGAGGATTTTCGCATCAATGCCGGAAAGAAAAATGAAGTCATCCGTGTGAGGGACTTGGACGCGAATCTTGCGATGAACAACAGCCGGCAGATCTTTGGCCGTACACCAGGGATATCGATCTGGGAAAATGACGGTTCGGGAATCCAATTGGGCGTGGCATCAAGGGGACTTAGCCCCAACCGATCCTGGGAATTCAACGTGCGCATGAACGGCTATGACATTACGCCCGACCCGATGGGCTATCCGGAGGCTTATTTCACTCCGCCGATGGAAGTTGTGGAAAAAATCGAGGTGATACGAGGCGCTTCTTCACTCCAATTTGGACCACAGTTCGGAGGCCTTCTCAATTTTGTTTTGAGAAAGCCCGACCAGTCTACCCGCTTCACGGCCGAGACACTCAATACATTCGGCAACAACGGGCTTTTCAGCACCTTCAACTATATCGGCGGGACCGAAGGCAAATGGAGCTATACAGCTTATTACCAAAAAAGAATCGGCCAGGGATGGAGGGAAAATGGCTATTTCAACACCGACCATGCCCATTTGGAAGTCAGTTATGCAGCCAGCAACAGACTCAGACTTGGCTTTGAAGCGACTTATATGACCACGGAAAGCCAACAGCCAGGCGGATTGACCGATGCGCAATTCAATGAAGACTCTCGCCAAAGTACACGCAGCCGTAACTGGTTCAGCACGCCATGGTTTGTACCTTCATTTTCCGCCCAATATATCGTCTCCCCCTCCACCAAGCTGGATTGGAAGGTTTTTGCGACGATTGCTGAGCGCAACAGCGTCGGTTTCATGAAGGCAATCAACATCGAGGATGACTTTGGCAACCGTCAGGTGGACAGGGATTTTTACACTACCTATGGTTCTGAACTCCGCATGACGACCGAGCATTCCCTTTTTGGATTCAAGAATACGCTTGCGACAGGTTTGAGGTATTTCAATGGCAAAATAGATCGGATGCAATCCGGAGTTGGAGACAATGGCACGGATATGAATTTTGAATTGATTCCGGGAGCATCCTACCCTAGGGATCTGGATTTCCGAAACACCAACTTGGCTGCATTTGCCGAGAACATATTCCGGTTTTCGGAAAAATTCCTCCTGACTGCAGGCCTCAGACTGGAGCAAATCCAGTCAGAAAACAAAGGGCAGTTTTCGGTGAGCAATGGAGTCCCGATTTTCATGGAACCGGTAACGAGAACCAGGTCATTTGTCATTGGCGGACTAGGGGCAGAATACCACATCACTCCGACAACGGAACTGTACTCGAATCTTTCCCAAGCATACAGGCCGGTGTTGATTTCAGACCTGACTCCGCCCGCCACTACAGACGTGATCGACCCCAATTTGCAGGATGCACGGGGTTACAACTTTGACTTCGGATACCGCGGCAATATCGGGACGGTTTTCAACTTTGATGTCAGCTACTTCCACCTGAACTATGCCAACCGTATCGGCACCATCACCCAACTCGACCAGGCCGGACAAAGCTATCAGTTCCGAACCAACTTGGGTGAATCCGTAAGTAAGGGCTTTGAAGGCTACCTTGAGTTTGATCCTGTGACGGCCATTTTCAAGACATCACGGTATGGTTTCCTCCATTTCTTTGCTTCACTTGCCTTTGTGGATGCCACTTACCAGGATTTCCTGACCACAAGCTTGGTAAATGGACAATTGGTCGAAAGCAACCTGAAAGGCAACCAAGTCGAAAATGCACCAAGAAAAATCAACCGCTACGGTGCGACCTATAGATTCAGAACCTTCTCTATGACCTGGCAACTGAGTGACATTGGTGAGACGTTTGCGGATGCCTCCAACACGGTGACGCCCAATGCGGCAGCAACGACCGGTCTTATCCCTGCCTATAAGGTCCAAGATTTATCCGCCAGCTATACCTTCAAAAAGCGATATAGCCTCAAAGCCGGTATCAATAACTTGACCGACGAACGCTATTTTACGCGCAGGGCAGGTGGCTATCCCGGACCGGGCCTGATGCCAGCCGACGGGCGCACTTTCTATACCACATTTGGCTTGAGATTCTGACAAATAGCTTTTCAAAAAGCAAAGCCGCGCGGGATTTCCGTGCGGCTTTGTTTTTTGGTGCTTGGTGAAAGTTTTGAAGGCCGACTCGGATACGCACAGAATTTGGATGAGCAATATCCAAGAACCAGAATGTGGACGAGTAAGCTTTTTTTCAAATAATCTCTCCCTGCCAAAGCCGCTCCAAGAATATTTTCCAAGGAACGATAGAAATGTTCCCAGCTTTCCTTTCCAATGGATCGTCACTTACTACGATCAGCTTTTTTACGGAATATTCCTCTGA
Organism: Mariniradius sediminis; assembly: GCF_021491425.1. NCBI lineage: Bacteria > Pseudomonadati > Bacteroidota > Cytophagia > Cytophagales > Cyclobacteriaceae > Mariniradius > Mariniradius sediminis. The sequence goes on from NZ_JAKEVZ010000006.1 coordinate 56,297, forward strand.
AAAGCTCTTTAACCCTTTCAAATGCCTCGGCTGTACATTGTCCGTCCCTTTCACTTCGATTGCCACCTCATGGTCGCCGAGTATAAAATCAACCTCGAACTGAGAAGTAGTACGCCAATAAGAAATCATATAGTCCTTTTCGGAATACTTACTGTGTGCATGTAACTCTTGGTAAATAAAATGCTCAAAAGCATGTCCAAAAGACTCACTTTTAGCCTCTATTCTACCCCGTTTCAGAAGCTTGTTGACGATGCCCAAATCAAAGTAGTAAAACTTTGGAGCCAAAATTACCCTGCGCTTGGGCTTTTTTTGAAATGAAGGTAAAAAACGGCCCAATAAAGTGTGTTCCAAGATCTGGAAATACTCTTTAACAGTATTATGGCTAACACCACATTCGGTAGCAATATTGGAGTAGTTGACGATCTCGCCGTTGGAGAAAGCAGCAGCTTCGAGAAACTGCGTAAAGGCATTTATATTCCGAATCTTCACTTCAGCCAAAATTTCATCCTTTAGGTAATTCCCAATGTACGCTTCAATCAATTTTTTGGGGTTTTCCGACAAATAGTGGCGCGGCAACAGCCCGTTGTTTAAGGCCCTCAACAATTCAAAATCGGGGATTTCAGCGTGAATGAGCGGATACAGTTCATACCTAAGCGCCCTCCCTCCAAACAGATTGTTTCCGGCTCGAATGATCTTTCTAGGGCTTGAGCCGCTGAGGATAAACCTCACAGAATGGTTTACGATCAGCCAGTGGATTTCATCCAACAAAGCTGGAATTTTCTGTATTTCATCAACAACGACTGGAACAGTATTGCCACTCGCCAATACAGCCTGTCGAAACTGCTGTGGTTCGGATTGATACCTCAAAAAAGTGTCAGACAATAATAAATCGAACCATAACGCATTAGGAAAAAGACTCTTCAACAAGGTACTTTTCCCTGTCTGACGTGCGCCCCAAAGGAATAAGCTCTCATTTCCAGAACCCTCCAAAACTTGCTTTCTTGCAAACATAGCTCAAATTCTACTTACAAATATCATGATATTTGTAAGTAATACTTACAATTATCATGATATTTTTAAACCATATTCACAAAAATCTTGGAAAACAAATGAAGAACTCCGGAGGCAACCGGGATTGACCAATCGCCATTCCCGAGCTTCATGGATCATATCGGAATAAACAACTCAAAATACTCGCGGAAAGGATTCAATCCCTACACCTCCTCCACCACGGAATATCCTTCCGACATTTCTCCAGAAGTCCAGGCCCATTTTTCATGCAGCCGAATTTTGCCATTGGGAAGGATTTCGGGGATGGAATGGCACTTGCCCGTCATGATTTCGCCCCTATCATTGATTTGGTGGTACACCATATCGATACAGCCATTTTCATCCACTAAGCCCAGCAGGTGTCCTTGGATGATTTTTCCTCCTTGGTAAGCCGCACTGAGGATATTTCCCAATTGCTGGTATTGGAAGCGTGTCTCGGAGGAGGTTTCACCATTCTCCGTGTTTTGCACCGGTTTGAAGGTTTTGTTGTGGTAGGTGGGCATGAAAGGCTTGCTTAGAATTCTAAATTTAAGACAGCCTCTCGAAAAATTCACAAAGTATACAATGTAGTCGGCGACGAAGCAAACGAAGCTGACTTTTGCCCAACCTCCACCCTTGAACTTGGGGCTTTTTTTAAATCACATGAATATTGCGTACAAGGACTCCAAAATTAATCCCGAAGGTCCGGGACTCACAACCCAATCTTGGAAACAAAATAATATAAAAAGAAAAAGCCCTGCATTTCTGCAAGGCTTCTGCTCCCCCTCTTGGGCTTGTCCCGATAACCATCGCGGACAAGGACCCCATGACTAATCCCGCAGACTCGGGACTCAGAACCCAACCCAATCTTGGAAATAAAGCCATTTATACTGAGAACGCTCCGCTTTTGTACAAGGTCCCCATTCTCCTCATTGGTGGTAGATGAAGCTAAGATGCACCGGTTGAGTATGTAACGATAAGGGAGTTAAAGGTTCAAACTTCCTTTAGAATTGCAAAAAGAAGCATTCACGAATTATTCTCCGAACCTAAGATTTTTTTCTGCAACAATCTGCCATCGTTTCTGCCTGTGCTCATAAAATTTCTTGGCGAAGGAAGTAATGAATCCAGTTATCATTCCACCATAAATGGTGATGGCATCTTCATAGTAGATGCTGCCATTACCCAAGTCTTTCATCATCACATCGTGATTCCATACTTTTGCACCTTTATCCCATTCCTTGGTGGATATTTTGAAATTAGGATCATCAATTTTCTCTATAAATAAGTAATGAATCCCTCCAAAAGGTATAAAACCAAAAACCCTCATTTTCACACCATAAGTTTTTCCAAGTTCCCATTGTTTTGGAAAAGGTTCACTCACGGATCTGAATTTTATCATTCCTTTTGCAACAAACTTTAACAAAGCGGGGGTTTTTAAATTGTTCCAAGCAGTATCAATCCCGATGGGAATCTCAGAATGGACAGTTAGTTTTTTTGCCTTGACCTGACTACCATTATAATCGATGATGAGAGATTCAACTTTAGCAAAAGGCTTCAATTTTTTTGCAGGCATATTCATTCCCATTCCTAAAATTCCATAAAGTCAAGAAGATTCTTCATCACTCAACTTCAAGTTAGCAAATCGTTATACTTCTGTCCAAAAAACGAAAATCAGACTTGAATGATACAAGTTTAACCCAATTTATGTAATCCCCCTCTTGGGCTTGTCCCGATAGCCATCGCGGACAAGGACCCCATGACTAATCCCGCAGATTCGGGATTACACCAATGAGCAAACGAAGCACCCCTTCAAAATGCTATAAAAACAAAAAAGCGGCCATATGACCGCTTTTCGCTCCCCCTCTTGGGCTTGAACCAAGGACCCCATGATTAACAGTCATGTGCTCTAACCAACTGAGCTAAGGAGGAATTTAAATATTTTTCCTATTTGTGCTATAACCTCCCGATAGCTATCGGGATGAGCTAAGGAGGAGTTTGATCTAACCGCTTTCGGTTAAAGTGTTGCAAAAGTAATAGCACTACCGTTTTTTTCCAAACCTCGATCTTAAAAAAATTCCATACCCCTTAGCTTCCATCTATTTTCATTCATAATCAGGTACTTATTTTTTGTGCCCTACAAGGCCGAACAGGCTCAACAAAAGATAATTCTCTTTCTGTTTGGAAAATTTCCCCCTGAGGACTACCAAACCTGCGCTAGATTCCATAAATTCCATTGTATTTACCCTGTCAATCAATATATGGAAACATTTCAGATTACAGTCAACGGGAAAAAACAAGAGGTCACAGCTGACCCGGATATGCCATTGCTGTGGGTTATTCGCGACCTCCTTTCCATGAAAGGCACAAAGTTCGGTTGCGGCCAAGCACTCTGCGGCGCCTGCACGGTTTTGGTCAACAATGAGGCGGTAAGGTCTTGCAGCTACCCAATCTCCCAAGTAGGAGACCAGAAAATCACCACCATAGAGGGACTTTCCGAAGACGGCGATCACCCACTGCAGAAAGCATGGGTAGAGCATATCGTGCCTCAATGCGGCTATTGCCAATCGGGTCAAATCATGAATGCGGCAGCACTATTGATCTCGAATCCTAAGCCATCCGAATCGGACATCGAGGCGGCCATGGCCGGTAACCTCTGCCGTTGCGGCACCTATACCCGAATCAAAGATGCCATCCTTACCGCTTCCCAAAATAGCTAAGCCATGAAAAGTTTTATCCCTGTGTTCAAAACAAGAGAACCACAAAACAAAAGTGAGGTGTTCATTCCCTCCAGGCGTGATTTTCTCAAACTCGGTTCATTGGCCACCGGCGGCTTTCTATTGGGCGTCAATTTCCAATGCAGCGGGCCGAAGGGTGAATTGCTGACTTTTGCACCCAATGTGTACCTCAGCATCGACTCGGACAATCTCGTTACGATCATTGCCCATCGCTCAGAAATGGGCACCGGTATCCGCACCTCCTTGCCCCAAATTGTCGCGGATGAATTGGGTGCTGACTGGAACAAGGTGAAGATCGTACAGGCCGAGGGAGACGAGGAAAAGTACGGCAACCAAAATACGGACGGCTCATTTTCCGTCCGGATGTTTTATGAGCCCATGCGAAAGGCAGGCGCTACGGCGAAGCATATGCTGATCGCCGCCGCAGCCGAAAAATGGGGCGTCCCGGCATCCGAATGCACCACTGAAAACGGTCAAGTTATCCATGCGGGGAGCAACAAGAAAATCGATTTTGGGGACTTGATCGAAAAGGTCAAGGATGCACCCATCCCGGCACCGGAATCCGTGACATTGAAGGACCCTTCCACTTTTACGCTGATTGGCAAGGATGTCGCCATCTATGATAACAAGGCGATCGCCACTGGCAAAGCTGTCTTTGGTGCGGACGTGGATCTTCCAAACATGAAGATCGCCGTCGTCCGCCGCAGCCCGGTGGTTGGCGCAAAAGTCATTTCCTACAAGGATGAAAAAACGCTTGCCATCTCCGGTGTCAGCCAAGTCGTGAAAATCGACGGGGCGGGCATTCCTCCTGGCCTGGACAAACCTTTGGAAGGCTTGGCGGTCATCGCAGACAATACCTGGGCGGCTATCAAAGGCGCTGATGCATTGGAAATTGAGTGGGACCTGGGGCCAAACCAAACGTATAATTCCGAAATCCAGCTCGAGGAAATGCTTGCCAGTACCGCCAAGGACGGCAAAATCCGACGAACGCGCGGCAATTTCAAAACTGCACGTCAAGGCGCAGCAAAGGTCATCGAGCGTACCTATGCAGCTCCATTCTACGCCCACTCGACGATCGAGCCGCCGGCAGCAATCGCTGATTACAAAGGCGACGGCACAGTCGAAATCTGGGCGCCTACGCAGCATCCCCAATGGGCCCGGCAAGCCGTGGCCGCTGCCTTGGACATCGATTACCAGCAGGTCAAAATGAACGTGACGCTCCTCGGTGGTGGATTTGGAAGAAAATCGAAGCCCGATTTTGTGGTCGAAGCGGCCTTGCTCTCCAAAGCCGCCAAATCACCTGTCAGGGTCCAATGGACCCGGCAATGTGATTTGAACCATGATTTCTACCATTCCCTGAGTGCGCAGCGAATAAAGGCCACAATCGATAAAGACGGCAAAATTTCAGGCTGGAACCACCACACGGTCTTCCCGGCCATTGGTGCCACCGGAAATGCCGACGAGGTCCATCCTTCTGATGGCGAACTGGGCCTTGGCTGCACGGACTTCCCGTACAACGTCCCCCATATCCAAATCGAAACCCACGAGTCCAAGGCCCATACCCGTATCGGCTGGCTGCGTTCGGTGAGCAATATCCACCATTCCTTCGCCATCAATTGCATGATGGACGAGTTGGCGGAGGCGCGGGGCGTAGATCCTGTGCAGCAAGCTTTGGAATATCTCGGAGAGGATCGGAATATCACATTTACGGAAGAAATGCCCGGGGGGAAATATGAAAACTACGGTGAACCCATAGATGCTTTCCCTTGGAACACAGGCAGGATGAAGCGCGTCATTGAGCGGGTCGCCAAGGAAGCGGGTTGGGGAAATGCGCTTCCAGAGGGCCAATCCATGGGTTTTGCTTCGCAAAAAAGCTTCCTGACCTATGTTGCCTGTATCGTCAAGGTACAAAAAGATGCCAGTGGAAAAATCAGCATTCCCGAAGTCCACTACGCCGTCGACTGTGGCGTGGCGGTGAACACGGACAGAATCCGGTCTCAGTTTGAAGGGGGTGCACAATTCGCGACGAGTTTGGCGATGACATCTGCGATCACATTTGAAAATGGCAAGGTCAAGCAAAACAACTTTGACACCTATCAGATCATCCGAATGCCGCAATCCCCGAAAAAAATTCACGTGCATATCGTGGAAAGTCAGGAAAAGCCAACCGGCGTGGGAGAACCTCCCGTTCCGCCCTACATTCCTGCTTTGTGCAACGCGATGTACAAACTCACGGGAGAAAGGATTTACAAGCTTCCATTTGGAGCCTGAGTTTGTTAAACCCCTTCGGAAAAACTGTGCAAATCAGTCAATCCGAAGGGGTTTTTCACTTTTTTGAAACGCAACATATACATATTTTAGTAGATTTGGGCGTTTTAGTGCATATCACCCAAATCCATGAAACGCAAGCTTTTAATTATTTTCACTGTATTTTTTGTGGTGCCTACCTTGATTTTGGGCATCTCCTTCGCGATCCTGCAAAGACACCAACAAGAACTTACCCAAAAGGTGATCGACTCCCTCAATCGGGAGTTTGTCGGTGAACTCACCCTCGAGCGAACGGGGCTCGCCTTTTTTGAAAATTTCCCCTATCTCTCGATTGATCTGAAAGGCGTAGCGTTTTACGATTCCAAAGCACAAAATTCGAAGCCATTGTACCGGTTTGAGGATATCTATCTGGGCTTCAATGTCCTTGACCTGCTGAGCACCAACTATACGATCAAAAAAATAAAAGTAAAACAAGGACATTTGGACGTGGTCAAGTATCCAAATGGGGATATCAATATTCTTTTGGCCAAGGGCATGAAGGAGGAAAAAACCACGGAAGACTCCGACTTGGATCTTGACCTTGCGTCCATTGAAATAGAAAAAATCGATGTTTCCTACCGGGACCTCGGGATGGAGACCGACTATGTCATGCACATTGGCAACCTAAAGAGTAGCGTGTCGATACAGGAAAACCAACTAGAATTGGAGACGATCGGCAACCTTATTTTTGATCTGGATTATCAGGGAACCCACACTTTTTTTTCGAACAAACATGTACAATTGGACCTTGATCTTCAATATGATCTGGAAAAGCCAAAACTTACCCTGAATCCCTCCCAAATCCAGTTGGAAGAGGCATTTTTCGCCGTTTCAGGAACCGTAGATCTCAGCAATGAACTGACCGATTTCGACCTGAAGCTCGAGGGTCAAAAACCCGATTTCAAGATGGTCGCGGCATTTCTCCCCGCGGATCTTGCCGCGGCACTCAACGAATACCAAAACCAAGGCGAGGTGTTTTTCCACGGATCCGTCAACGGTCCACTCGGAGGTGAGCAGTTTCCTGCAATCTCGCTTGAGTTTGGCTGTGAGGATGCCTATTTCCTCAATCCTGAGATCAACAAAAAAGTTGAAAAGGTCAGGTTTACGGGATTCTACACCAATGGTGCGGAGCGGAATCTGAAGACCTCGGAATTGGTGTTACAAAATGTATTTGCAAAACCGGACAAGGGTATTTTTGAAGGTAGCCTGACCGTAAGGAATTTCGAAGATCCCTATGTCAAAATCAAACTTAATGCCGACTTCGATCTAGGTTTCGTCGGGGAGTTCTTTAATTTGGATGGAATTGACGGCATAGAAGGACAGGTTATTCTCAGCATGGATTTCGACGAACTGGTGGACCTGGATGCCTCCCAAGCCAGCCTCACTAAAATCAAAGAAAGTGTCCAATCAGAATTGACCCTGAGAAATCTCCACTTCCGCTTAGCTGACTATCCCTATCCAATCAAAGACGTCAACGCCCATATGGTGATGGAGGCAGGAAAAATCACACTCGATTCCCTTCGCCTCAAAATCGAGGATTCGGATTTTCGCCTGGCAGGCACAATCAGCGACTTTCCGGCGATTATCCATGGACTCCAAAAGCCCGTGGACGTCAAATTGCAGGCAAGTGCGGAAAAACTGGATTTTGGTAAGCTGACCAACACGCCTGACGGGGAAACGGTAGAGGACCTGTCGCTCAAGTTGAGCTTTGCGGCAATCGCGCAGGATTTGATGCATTTTGACCATTTGCCAAAGGGTGAGTTTTTCATCGACGACCTCTACGCCAAGCTTGGCAAGTACCCACATACGCTTCATGATTTCGAGGCCGATATACTGATCGGAGACAACGAACTGGAGGTGAAGGGGTTCAAGGGTGAAATCGACCAATCAGATTTCTTTTTGAATGGCAGGGTGGAAAATTTCGAAAAATGGTTTCAGGATAGAATCGAAGGAAAATCTACATTTGAATGGGACTTTCGCTCCAAACAATTGAGAATAAATGATCTCCTCACCTACAACGGTGTAAATTATCTCCCACAGTCTTGGCGGGACGAAGTACTCAGCAATTTGCATATTCATGGCAAGGTCGATCTCCTTTACGAGGGGGACCTGCAGTCTGCAGATCTATACCTCACCCAACTGGAAGGGAAAACTACCCTGCATCCATTGAAACTGGAAAATTTCAGCGGGCGCATCCACTACGAGCCTGACTATCTTTTGGTCGAAAACTTCGGCGGGAAAATGGGCCTGTCAGATTTCAATATCCATATGGGCTTGGGATTGGATTCCGCCCACGCGACCAAACCCGATTATTTCCATTTCAAAGCCAATGCCCTCGACCTTGATGCACTGATGGGATTCAAGAGCATCGAAGAGGATACCAACCACCAAGAAGCCTTCAACATTTTTAAGATCCCATTCCGCAAGATGGAATTCAAAGCTGACATCAAAAAGTTAAATTATCACACCTATTGGCTGGAGGATGTGCTTGGCCGTGCACGGACCACAGAGGACCATTACCTCTACCTCGATACGTTGGCACTGAGATTGGCGGATGGAAATTTGGGAGTAAAGGGCTATTTCAATGGGAGCAACCCGGATGAACTCTACTTTTCGAGCACGATGCAGGCAGAAAAGCTCGATATCGACAAGCTCCTTTTCAAGTTTGAAAACTTTGGCCAGGACTATCTGATCAATGAAAACCTGCACGGCAAGGTCTCCGGTACCATTGACAGCAAATTCCGCGTGTATCCAGACCTTACCCCCATCGTGGACAAATCAGAAGCAAAAATGGACTTGACGGTTTACCAAGGCAGCTTGGTGAATTTCGGGCCGATGTCGGCCCTGGCAGGCTATTTTTCCGACAAAAACCTTAACCGCATCCGGTTCGACACGCTCTCCAATACCTTCGACCTGAAGGGCGGAGTATTGCACATCCCCAGGATGAATATCAATTCCAGCTTGGGATTCATTGAGCTTTCCGGTACGCAGGGCCTGGATATGAAGATGGACTATTTCCTGCGTATTCCTCTTGGTATGGTTACCCAGGTGGGATTCAGGTCGCTTTTCGGTGGCAAAAACAAAAACGAAATCGATCCTGATCGTGAAGATGCCATTGTCTATCGTGATACCGACAAACGGGTCCGGTTCGTCAATATCAACATGACCGGAACCCCGGACGATTACAAAATCGGCTTGGGAAAAGATCGGAACTAGTTTCTGGATTTGCCAATCGGCATCTCGTCGCAGTCCACATCACCGGCCACGTACTGCATGCCATTGAGCAAAAAGCGAAGCAAATCGGGATTTTCGAAACTCTGCGCATTGTGCGAGGGAGAACAATACATCACCTTGCCTTTGCCCTGGGGCCGTATCCAAGAGACATAGGTGATACCTTCAGTATTTGGAGTCTTTTGTTCCGTAACCTTCCCATTTTCAAAATAGAGCAAAGGAGTGAAATCCAGCGTCTCGTAGGCATTTTTGTAAAAATACGGCTCGTCCACATGCCGGAAACCCGTCTTGGGAAAAGCCTGCACCAATGGATGGCTGGGGTCTGCCAGCTTGACATCGATCAGCTGCTGCACAGGGTGATAATCAAAGCTCGCCCCCACCAGCCTGCTGAATGCCCGGGAATTGTTCTGCATCGTGATGCCCCCATGCAGGACAAGCAGGCCTCCGCCATTCTCCACATAGTCCAGTAGACTCTTTTCCAAATCGGCGGCATGCTGCATCAGCATGACGGTATCGGCCTCGGGATTCTCCATGTATAACTTGTCCCAAAACAAATTCCGCCGGTCGGATTTGGAACAGGTGTTGTTGAGTACGACTGCGTCAAACTTCGTCAGATTTTCCGCTTCAAACATCCGAATATCCTTGCTGGCTTTGACTTCAAATGCACCGCTCTTGGCTCCAAGTATCTTGACGACTTCCTCGGTATGTGGGATCACCCAATGCTCAAAGCCCGTATGCAGCGAAAAAACAAGGATTTTCTTCCGCTTGGACACAGGGAAACTGGCCTTCTCCGGCGCCAAGCCTTGGATCTTTGCCTTCCATGCCTCATCGAGCTTCACTTCGGGAAGGTTTTGTGAGAAGCCGTTTTGAAACAAAAGGCATCCAAAAAAGATCAAAAATACCTTGACCAGGTCATTTGAAAGAAAGTGTGTTTTTAAACGATATCGGCTTTCCATGGTGTAACTAATTACTGAAAAAGCGCAGAGATTTGAAAACACTCTCTGACAAATGGAATTGCCCGAAATGTCACCTGCTTTGTTTTTGCCTATGGAAAGAAAAGTGAGGATCATTAACATCGTTGAACTGGGAGAAAAAAAAAGCCCTCCCAAGGGGAAGGCTTTTGGGGACTGAAAAACCCAATCTATGTAATGCAATACTTATCCAACCAAATTCCCCTCTCCGTCCCACTCGGCGACCTTGCCACGGTCCTCGGGCTTGAGGTAGAGTGAGAGGTATTTTTCTTCGTAAGCGAATCCATGTTTCTTCATCACTTCATCGGGCACACCATCCCATACGTTGGGCGTGTTGCCTTTGTAGTCCATGTACTTGAATCCGATCTCGGAAGTAAAATAGCCCGTTGCAGTCAGGTTGCGCAGCATGTTGAAAAACCGGACGGCGCCTTCCATTTCAGGTTTGGCCTTGTCCGGCCATGCGATCTCGTCGATGATGGTCATGCGCTGTGCCTCATCGAGTTCGAGGAATTTCTTTCCATAGCTCTCATCGCTGTAGTGGTCCAGCCACATCAATCCACCCCGCATGGGCGTTTGGTAGGCGGGATAATCTTTCATCATAAATTCGAGGAAGTCGGTCACCTTGGCATCGGTAGCCGATCCAAAGCCCTCACTCGCAGGCATGATGATATCGGTAAGCACATCCAGTTTTTTGCGCTCGGCCTCTGTCAGAAATGTATCTGCAAGGAGCTTTTGGTCCCTGATTTTTTCTTCTTCGGTCCTTCCGCCGGGCGTACCGCCGAGGACTTGGGGGCTCATATCAGCCTGCTTTTGCTCAGGCGTGCAGTGCGTCAGCAGAAATCCGGATGCCAAAGATCCGGTGAAAAGGAGTTTGAGGTTTTCTCTTCTGTTCATGGTCTTGGCGATTAGATGTTTTTCTTTTTCAATTCAGCAACAATGTAATCTGAAGTCCTCCATGCAAGTGCCAGAATCGTCCAAGTCGGATTCTTGTCGGCTTGGGAGACAAAAGGTCCCGCATCCACGACGAAGAGGTTTTTGCAGTCATGCGCTTGGCAGTTGCTGTTGAGGACGGATTTGTTGGGATCGTTGCCCATACGGGTCGTGCCGACTTCGTGGATGATACGGCCTGGAGCGGCCAATCCATACATCGTGTCGGGTCCGGGTTTTTGTCCCAGAAGGACCGCACCCGCATTGGTAAGGATTTCCTCAAAAGTATCCTGCATATGCTTGGCCTGCTTGATTTCCTGATCGGTCCATTTGTAGTGGAACTTGAGTACAGGAATTCCATACTTGTCGACCACCTTGTTGTCAATTTCGCAATAGTTGCTGTACATCGGGATACTTTCACCCCGTCCAGACATGCCGAGGGTACTTCCGTAAAGACGGCGGATGTCCTTTTTGAGGCCTTCCCCGTAGCCGCCGTTTGGACTTGGGTTGCCGAATTCGTCCTTGATGTATTTGCGCATCGTGTCCATCGAGAATCCAGTGCCGTAAGAGGGCATTCCCATGCCACCCCAAACCTCGATATGATAGCCCCGGGCAAAGTCTAGCTTCTTGTTGTCCAGCCACCAAGGGGTATAGACGTGCATACCGCCGACACCGTCCTCGTTGTAGCGCTCCCGGTCTATCAGTTCGGGCATGATACCCATCCTGTCTGCACCGGTACTATCGTGGAGGTATCTACCAACCATTCCGCTGCTATTGCCCACGCCGTTGGGATGGGTTTTGGATTTGGAATTGAGCATGATACGGGCGGACTCGCAAGCCGAAGCACCCAAGACTACTACCCGGGCGCGGAGCTTGTATTCCTTCATATCCGTTTTGCTCACATAGGAGACGCCCGTGGCGTTGCCTGCATCATCCAAGGTGACTGCACGCACCATCGCATGGGTGAAGAGATCGACTTTGCCTTTGGCCATGGCTGGCTTGACAAGGACTGTACCCGAGGAAAAATCCGCGTAGACCTGACAGGCCCTGTTGCACTGATTGCAAAAGAAGCAAACTCCACGTTCCGAATTGATGGGGCGTGTAAGCATGCTGAGGCGCGAAGGAATCACAGGCACGTTTGCCTTTTTGGCACCTTTGGCATAGTACATCTCGTGGAGGCGTGGCTTTGGAGGGGGTAGGAAAAAGCCATCAGGCTCGTTGTAGATGCCTTCCTTGGTACCAAAAACGCCAATCAATCGATCAACTTTATCATAATAAGGCTTCACATCATCGTATCCAATGGGCCAGTCGTCGCCCATACCGTCAATGCTCGCACGTTTGAAATCATTCGGTCCAAATCGCAGGGAAATCCTGCCCCAGTGGTTGGTGCGTCCTCCCAGCATCCGTGAACGGAACCAGTCAAAGCTTGTCCCTTCGCCACGGGTATAGGGCTCGCCCTCGATATCCCAGCCGCCAATCGCTTGATCAAAATCGCCGAATGGACGGATCCGCGTCCCGGCACCCCGGCGCGGTGACTCCCAAGGATTCCTGAGTTGGGTACGGTATTCGTCTTTGGCAGGATCAAAATCCCCACCGGCTTCCACGACAGCCACTGCCAATCCGGCCTCTGAAAGAATCTTGGCAGCCATCCCACCACCAGCGCCCGAGCCTACGATAATCGCGTCATAGGACTCAGCGGTCGATTTGATTTCAAAACTCATGTTTTACAAAATTTTTATGTTTGTTTGACAAGTTAAATAAAAAAATTTAAAACGGTGCAAACGTCGGCATCCATAATTTTATGAAGTTTCGGCGCGCCTCGGTTTATTTTACAAAACCCTTGTTCAAGGTGAATGTTTATCTGTAGAAAAGGTCGATTTCAGGTAACCAATCAAGCCAGACAGAGAATCGAATTCCGCCGAAAGCGTCTCTTCCTTCCAAGTCAATCGGGTGGGATTGGTTTGGACGTGGATTTCGCCGTCCGGTATGTCAAGTGTGGCCAAATGCTTTTTCCAAGCCAGTTTGATCCAGATTTTCCAATCCGCCGGAGCGAAAACTTCCGCCAATTTTTGCCGCTCCTGGGCTACGACTTTTCCGAGTTTCCGATCAAATTGGAACCGCTCGTTTGGGAAGAGCAGGTTGATTTGCCCGTCCAAAATCATGTCCTCGGGACTGCCTGAGACAAGCGGGCTGCCGAATTGCATGAGCCAAAAAATATCGGCAGTCTGAATGGCGATTTCGAGGTCGTGGGTCACGACCAACACGGCTTTACGCTCCCGATGGGCCAGTTCACGAAGCATTTGCATGATCTCGATACGGTTGACCAAATCCAAATGCGCGGTGGGTTCATCCAAAATGATCACATCCGACTCCTGTGCCAAGGCACGCGCGATCATCACCTTTTGCAGTTGCCCATCGCTGATTTCGCTGATGGGCAGTGCCCTGATATAATTGATTTGGGTTGCGGAAATGGCTTTTTCCACAGCCTCTTGGTCCCTTTGCGACAGGTTTCCCAGCCAACCCGTGTGCGGAATCCTGCCCAAGCTGACCAACTGGTAGACACTGAGGTTGCCGCCCCGGACTTTGTCAGTCAGGACCACGGCAATTTTCTTGGCGATATCCTGCTGGGAATAGGATTGGAGCGGCTTTTCATCCAAAAAAATCTCCCCATCCAAAGGGGGCATTTGGCCCATGATGGTCTTGATCAGCGTAGATTTCCCGACTCCATTCGGACCCAGAATACAGGTAAGGCTTCCTTTCTCGAGAGAGAAGTTAAGGCCATCCGCAACGGCCTTGGCATTCAAGCCGGATCCATACCCTATTTTTAAATTGCTGCTTTTTAAAATCGTCATCTCAGCCCTAAAGTAACTCATTACGGCAAATTCCCATGCCTCAGCGCTCGAATCTCTCCCCATCTGGGCGGAGTATGGCGTAGGCGCTAGGCGTATCCCGCTATCGAGGATGCAATCGCGCGTTTCTAGGAAATGAATTTGTAATTCACCTGATCTCAAACTATATTTCGCTGTGGGATTCTGTTCTGATTTCCAATTTCAAATTGATGTTTATAAAGGGGTAGAATTACAAATTCCACCCAGTTACCACCGAAAGGCTATTGTACGCCTAGGCGGGGGAAAATATTGGTAGGCCTTTGGGTTTCTAGGGTATGAATTTAATCGGCCTTTTGTATAGAATTATCCATATAGAAGTTTCCCAAAACAAGCATGAAAATGTTCGTCGAACATTGTCTATTATTTGGATATTATCGACCATTCCTTTCGTTGTTCTCTTGTTTCAAATCTATAAATCTCTTCCGATTGCATCATTTTTTTATGATGCCATGTTCGTTTGCGTTGAGTTAGCTATCCTATTGGTTGGCTATCACTTGATTTTGACAAAAAACTTACGAAAGATTCAGGAAACAGGTGTTGAAATGAGATTTATTTATTTCAAAAAAATCGATACAGTTCTTAAACTTTTCATCACATTATCACTTTTAGCATTCGTAATTTTAATTGGTAGATTGATTGTTATTTTATTATGATTTGGACCCCTACCGCTACGGCTTCAACAAGCCGATGCTTTACACCGACCCGATGGGGATGTTTGATACGAAGGGAATTGGGTTTGAGTATGTGAGGGGTGGGGAATCTGCAAAAAAGGCACGGAACCGTATATCCATTTTTGGCTCACAATTATGAAAACATCCTACTTCATCTTCTTCATTCTCTTCTCAGTCATTCAGAATTCTCTCGCGCAAGCATGTGATTGTTTTAAGTCTATTGATAAAGATTATTTTCCTTCGCTTTTATGCTTATTTGGTGGGGATGAATCTAGCTTTTGTTATGTTGAAAAAATGGCTGGCAACCTATATTTAGAAAAAGGAACCTATATCTTTAATGGTGATTCAATTTTCTTGACAATAAATAAAGTTGAGGAAGGATTTGTTAAAAAAAATAATCGGAATGCTGTCTTCTTGGCCAATTCAGTAATCAGCGCACATTCATCAGAACTATCAAAGGAAGGGAATTTTGTTATGCAAGGAGTTGCGAACGACCGGGAGTATGATTTTAAGACGGGTCTTATAAAAAGGAAAGCGATCATTTTTCTGAATGAGAACGGATATCCTTATTTGAAACTAAAAAGAACAAAGTGTAGACCCGAATCTTTAATGTGCAATATATGCTTGTGCCCTTAGTTGCAAATCAGTATTGATAATTGGGTGGAATTGCATGAACGTGATTATCCGTATCCACCCAGTCACCACCGAAAGTCTATACGACTCCCTGGGGCTAACCCGTTGCAGGAAGGTCTCAGGTCTTTCGTCTTAAGTCTCTTAGAATTCTCTCGAAAAATTCCTTCTCAATATCAGCCAAATCACCATCGGCGCGCCGACCAAGGACGTCACCGCATTGATCGGCAAGGTTAGAGCTGACCCCGGCAATTGGCTGATGCCATCGCATACCAATAGGGCGATCGCCCCTATCAGCGCACTCGCGGGAAACAATACCCGATGGTCCGCGGTCTTGAACACCAGTCTCGCCATATGCGGCACGGCAATGCCGATAAAGGCGATCGGTCCGCAAAATGCCGTCACCGAACCGGCCAATATTCCCGTGCTCAGGATCATCGCCCAGCGGAGATTTTGGATTCGGATACCCATGCTTGCCGCATAGTTTTCTCCCATCAGCATGGCATTGTAGGCTTTGATATGCAGGAGCAGCGGGATACTGCCAATCACCACGGCTGTCCCCATCGCGGGCAGCTGGGCATCTTGGGTGGCACCAAGACTGCCCATCGACCAGATGGTAAAGAGCTTCAATTGCTCTGCATCGGAGAAATAGGACAACACCGCCACCAAGGCCGAAACCGCCGACCCAAACATCAAGCCGACAATCAGCAGCGTCATGCTATCCCTGACCCTCCACGCCACCAGACTGACCAATAACAACACCCCAATAGCTCCAATACTGGCTGCGATGACTACCGACCAAGTGCCAAAACCGGATGTCCCAATCGAGAAACCAAATGCCGTCGCCGCCATCAGCAGCACCGCGACGCCTAGGCCCGCACCCGAAGAAATCCCCAACACATAGGGTCCGGCGAGGGGGTTTCGGAAAAAGGTTTGCATTTGCAATCCGCTCCAGGAAAGTCCAATTCCCGCCAAAATGGCCGTGAATGCTTTTGGAATGCGATAACTGATGAAAATCGTTTCCCAGGATTCTTTGGAAAAAGGATTACCAAAAAATCTCCCCACGATCTCTCCGAAAGGAATCCAGACCGAACCTACCGACAAGTTGGCCAAAAGGCAAAGCAGCAAAAGCCCAATGCCCGATGAAAACCAAAAGGCAGGTCGTCTATTTTGCATCTATTTTTTGGTAAAAGTAGGGTTGGTAATCCGGTAGCAGCTCGGGATGGAGTACCTTGATCAAATCCTTCAATATCCAATCCGGTCTCAAATATCCTAGTTCGAAGTATTCCAAGCCTCCCGTGGGACCTTTTTTGAGTGCATAGGTGTAAACCTCCCCGGTTTGAAACGCTTTGAAATCCTGATAGCGTCGGTCTGCGGCTCCCATTTCTTCCAGACTCGGGAAATCCGCCACACCTATCCACACATCCGCATCCATTGCCCGGTCAAGTACATACTCATAGCTCAATTCGGCACTTCCGGTACCTTCAATATTCGAAAACAAGTAATCAGCACCCGCCGACTCCAGTAGCTTGGCTGCCCAAGAATCGCCCCCAGGCAGGTACCAAACGTCTTGGTACATGATACCTGCGAGGACCCGTGGCCTCATGAGGTTTTGCTGCTTCACAAGTGCAATCGCGCCGAGATATTCTTTTTCCAATACTCGAAAAATGCTGTCCGCCTCTGCACTCTTTCCCAACAACGCCCCTGTCACTTTGATCCACTCCGCACGCCCGAGTGGATGCTGCTCCAAATAATCCCCGTTCAAGATCGCCGGGACTCCGGCCTTGCGCAGCAAATCCAAGTTACTAAGTTCATTACCCAAAGTGGAAATCTGTACCCAATCAGGATTCAAATCGATTATCCTTTCAATATTTGACTGTGGGCCAGCACCCAAATCCTCAATTTCACCCGCAGCAATTCGTTCCCTAGCTGCAGGAGAACTGATCAAATCCAAGTTTGGAAATCCAATCAAAGCATCTGTTTTTCCCAAATAATCCAAATGGGGAATCTGGGTAGTGGCGGTAAGCACGACCCTTTCAGCCGGCAAAACGACCACGGCTTCGAAGGATTCCTCCGGGAAATCACTGTCAGCGCTGGTATGAATTAAGTACCTTATGGAATTCTTTTGCCCCGCGTAGGCGTTTTTAACCTCCAAAACCAAAAATCCCTCTCCCTTCCAAAAAGTAAATCCAGTGGCATACACGGGCTGGATCTCCTGCCAATCGGGCTGGGCCGGTTCTCTCCTTTGGCTGCATCCACACAGGACTCCTAATCCCCAAAAAAGGATCGCCGATCGGATTAGCAAATTAGCTGTTGGAATTTCTGCCTTCATACCGCCCCAAATATAACAGCCGAATCCGAAGGGTGTTTGTTTTCTGTTTTTTAAAATATCAGTTCGGGGCGTGAAAACCCAACCCAAAAACAACTATGTTTGCATCGGAATGTTGGTTCCCGATCCGATTTGTCGGGTCAGGGATTAAAAGGGAATCCGGTCCAAAACCGGAGCTGTCCCCGCAACTGTAGCCCCATCTGAGCTGAAACTCAGATAGTGTTTTGCCCCCACTTGCCATTGTGCGCCACGGCGTATGAGAAGGCCGGCAAAACCAGGGAAGCCAGGAGACCTGCCAAAATTCTTTGTATTCGAAGGCTTTCGGGTCGAAAAGCCAAGGAGAAAAAACGACAATTCATTATCCTTCACAGGAAAACAAGGGAGAGCGTACGCCTTTTTCCCTACTTGGATGCTGCTGTTTTTCCTTTCTATCCGTCCCGATTTGTCAGTTCGAACGAGTGTTCAGTACTTAAACGAACGGTCCAAAAATGGTCGGTGTATCCGTCAAGGCAATTCTCTCAATCGCTTGCGCGCTGCTCTCAATGGCTGCCGTGCATGGCAGGCAGCTTTCTGAGGTCTTGGAAACCGAAACCCTAAGATCGCACGTTGCCCTCTATCACGAGGACTCGTCCAGTGCAAAGCCCGATACCTTGGAATTGGCTGCCGTTCAGGTTTGGGCCGGTAGTTGGAAGAAATTTGCCGTGGGCCAGCGTTTGCTAACCTACTCCAAGGATGATATGCAGGAATTTGAGGGCTTGGCCTTGGCGGAATTCCTGCAAGCGAGGACCGGCCTTTTTCTACGGCAAAATGGCCCAGACATGCTGGCTTCGCTCACCATGCGGGGAACCTCGGCAGGACACAATGCGGTGTTTTGGAATGGTTTGCCCATCAACAGCCCCTCACTGGGACAGACCGATTTCTCGGTCTTGCCTACGGGAGGCTTTGAAGAAGTAGAGGTCCACTTCGGCGGTGGGGCAGCACTTTTCGGCACGGATGCGATAGGCGGATCCCTACACTTGAAGACCCAACTGAAATTTGACCAAGGCCATCAGGCGAGGGCAAGTTCGCTGGTTGGTAGCTTTGGGCGCTGGAATTGGGGTGCGGAATACGCCTTTTCGAATCAGCACATCGCAACCCGATCAAAGGCTTACCGCAACTCGGCCCAAAACGATTTTCCCTTTCGGGATCTTTCCAAGCCCGGCACTCCCATCGTAAATCAGCCACACGCACAGGTGAAGCAATGGGGATTCTTGCAGGACTTTGCATGGAAGGTTCGGGGAAATCAACAGCTCGGCAGCGCGTTTTGGTGGAACGAAACCGATCGGCAGATTGCGCCCATTATGGGTTCCAATACGCAAGATGTGCAGCAGGACAAGAGTTTGCGCTGGGCAATGGACTATACTCGATTTTGGGCAAATACCAGCCTCCATGTAAAAACGGGCTGGGTACGAGACGACCAGACTTTCAATATTGCCACGCGGAACCTGACCGACCAGTTGCTGGGCTCAGCGGATGTGGACTGGAGTTTGGCTTCGAAGTTGTTTTTCAAAAGCGGCATCCGGCACAGCCATATCATCGGCAAGCTCAGCACGTATATGGCTCGGGAAAACCGCACCGAGATCTATCATGCCAGCAGATACCAGCCCAACGAGCGATTTTCACTCAGCATCAATTTGCGACAATTGCTTTACGATGGAACCTGGGCACCTTTCGCGCCTAGTCTGGGATTCGAGTGGGCTTTTTGGAAAACCGAAACCCAAGGACTGACCGGGCTCGGTTCAGTATCCCGGGCGTTTAAAGTGCCGACACTCAACGACCGCTTTTGGGTGCCCGGCGGCAACCCAGACATACTTCCGGAGGAAAGTTGGTCTGGCGAATTTGGCCTGGCACACCGTTTTTCAAAAAACAAAACTACGCTCAGCCAAACGTTTACCCGCTTTCGGATGTCCGTCGACAATTGGATCATTTGGCTTCCAAAAGGAAATATATGGTCTCCTGAAAACATCCGCGCAGTGCAAAATGACGGATTCGAATACCATGCACATTTCGAACAAATATTGAAAAGGGATTGGAAATTCGAGTTTTCGGGCAACTATGCCTGGACGCGCGCCCTACAAACCGCCGCAGCTACTGAAAATGATCCCGGACTGGGCAAGCAGTTGCCTTATACGCCCGAGCACAAATTGCAGGGGCTTGCCTCAATGAGCAAAGGAAGCCTTCGGATTTTTGCCAACCAGCAATGGGTTTCGGAGCGATTCGTGACGACAGACAACCTGTCCACCGTGGCGCCTTACTACCTCCTCGATCTCGGCCTGCAGTCCCAATGGCACTGGGGTCCATTTGCCGGACAGGCAGGTTTTCAAATCAACAACCTCCTCGATACCGAATACCAAATCATGCGCCTGCGGGCGATGTCTGGAAGAAATTATCAATTCAACCTATCCATAGCTTTATGAAACTGTTCAGATTACTTTCCTTTTTGCTCGCTTGGGCGGTTTTCGCCTGTAGTCCAGAAACTCCCGAGGGGCCTCTGGGAGAATATGAAACCGGAGTCCTTATCGCCAATGAAGGCGCTTTTGGAGCCAATGATGGCGAAGTTTTTCACTATGTGCCTGAGTCCGAAACACTGAAAACCAATGTCTTCGAAACCGTCAACGGACGGCCATTTGCGGGATTGCTGCAGGCAATCGTGGAACAGCAGGGGCGCATGTACTTGGTCGCCAATACCGGCAAAGTCGAAATCGTCAACCCAAAGGACTTCAAAAGCATCGGTGCCGTCACCGCAGATTTGGTACAGCCACGTTCGCTGGCCAGCAGTAGGGATAAGCTGTACATCGCCGATTGGGGACCTTATGACGCCAATTTCAACAATCCCGACTCATATGTAGCGGTAGTAAACTCCCTGGATGGAGGTTCTGTCGCCAAAAAAATCAAAGTTCCCAGCAGACCGGAGAGTGTGTTTGCAGATGGAAATTTTCTCTACATAGCCAATCAAGCGGCTGGAAAACTAACCATCTTATCGACATCCACAGATGCCATTGTCGGCAGCGAGGATGTATTGGGCGCGCCCGAAAAGCTTCAAATCATCAACGGACGTCTCTTCCTTTATGCACGGGATGCCGATAGGATCTATTTCCACGAAATCAACCGTGGCAATCAGCGCATTCTCAGCACCAGGACTTTTACCTTATCAGACGCGACAGCGGATTTTGCCAAGGGCGAACGGGACGATATCTACGTGATCACTTCCTCAGGCTGGCCAGATTACAATGACGCAGTGGCGAAAATCAACCTCGAGACCGAAAAAATCATCAAGGCAGACTGGTATGCGGGATCTGGATTCTATGGAATAGGCTTCGATCCCAATACAAAGCAAGTCTTTGTCGCCAATCATGCCGGATTCACTGGAAATGGCACCGTAAGTATCCTCGATGCCAATGGGCAAGAAACAAAAAAACTGAATGTCGGAAGAGGTCCGAATGGGTTTTTCATGAACCAACCTGCTAATCCATCTTGAAAAACGGGCAACAGCGGCTGCCCTTTAATTTTTTGAAAATTATTTTTTTCTCAAATAACCTATTTATATTCACGAACTATTCTCTTATTCAACATATCGAAATGTACCACTCTTCCTTTGCCCGCATCTTATACACTGTTTTGTTTGTTTCATCGGTCAATCAACTTTTCGGACAAAGCAATTTTCAATCCGGATACGCTGTCAACATCGAAGGCGACACTTTGCGGGGAAAGATCGACTATCGCAATTGGGAGAAAAATCCGAAAAAGATTACCTTCCAACACGGGGATGCGTCGGGTCTAAATGAATTTGCCCCCGCGGATCTGATTTCATTTGCTGTAATGGACGAAATCTACGTCAGCGCGTTGGTAGAAACGGAAGTTAGCAGTTCCAATACCAATCAACTTGACAACACCGCAAGGCTCGAAACGATCCAAGAGCAGGTCTTTTTGCAGACACTGATAAAGGGGGAAAAAAGTCTTTACCTGAATGTCAACTCATTCTCCAAGGAAAATTTCTACATCAAAGATGGAGATAGGTTTCTATTGCTGACCTACAAGAAATATAATGCGGAGAAGTTGGAAGGGGGCTATACGAGGAGTTATGTGGCAGAAAACAAGATGTACCAAGGCCAACTCAGCGTGTACCTGCAAGATTGTCCCTCAATGAAAAAGGCGACCCAGTCCGTTTTGTACAAAAAAGAAAGTCTGAAACGCCTTTTTGAATCTTACTACGACTGTATTGGCAAGCCTTTGGAATTTAGTAAAAGAGACGAAAAAACATTCGTCAAATGGGGCGTTTTGGCTGGGGTCTCAGCCACTTCTTTGCGATTTGACAGCGAGTTCCATCCCAATCTTACCAACCCGGATTATGGAACTTCCATCAATCCTACATTCGGTGGATCGATGGACATAATCTTTGCGAGGAATTTGAACAAATGGGCGATGGTAAACGAACTCGTGTATGCTTCCTACCAACATTCTGGGGAAAGCGTCAACCAGAAAAACAATAACCTAACCGAGTACTCGAGCACGACATTCGCCTATCATCAGATTAAAATGAACAACATGATTCGGTACAGTTCCTTTATCGGTAATACTGAATGGTTCACCAATTTGGGATTGGCAACAGGATTGGCCATTAGTCATACAAATGAAGAAAATCTGCGGACCGTATTCTTCGAAACAGAAAAGTTTGAAACAAGAGAGGCCGTAGAAGGTGGACGAATTTTTGAAGTTGGCTTCCTACTCGGTACTGGCATTCGTATCAAAAAAATATCCACAGAAATCCGCTACGAAAACGGCAACGGCATGTCCAATTTCCCATCCTTGGCCTCGACAACCCATAAGTTTATATTCCAACTAGGATATAGGTTCTGAAATATTTATGCAGAGGGCAGGTAAAAAACGATTCGCTTTCCATTCCTACCAAATTGATTTTGGGAACAGGCCTAGTTCATGAACTTCGACTTCGTACTACGCGCCAAAATCCATTCCAATAGACCTGGGAAAAACCTGTTGAGAAACACCAATAACTTACCTGGCAAGGTGAGATAGACTATTCGTTTCCGCTTTCTAATGGTTTGCAGAATAATCTCCGCCACTTGTTCCCGGGTATGGTGTGATCGGCGACTAATCGGTACCAAAGTGCCATCCGCATTGATTATCCTCTTTTTCTCATCATAATCGGTAAAACCCACATAAAGAATCCCAATGTGAACCCCCGTATTGTTCAACTCTAGCCGCAGCGTCTCGGCAAAAGCAGTAAGTCCCATTTTAGCAACACAGTAGGGTCCGTTGTTTGGAAGCCCACGAATCCCTGCGAGACTGGAAATAAATACGATGCTACCTTTGGTTTTTTTGATTTCGGGCAGTGCTGCATGGGTACAATACCCGGCACTCATGAGATTGGCATTTACGACCTCTTGGAAAATCCGAGGAGATGTTTCATCTACCCTCCCACGGAAACCTCCGCCGGCATTGTTGATAAGGATGTCCAAGCGACCAAAGTGGGAAACTGTCCTTTGGACAAGCGCGTTGCAGAACTCTGGGTCATTCACGTCGCCCACGGACGCTAAAGGATCAAAGCCAAGCTGGCGAAACTCCATTTGTGTCTCATTCAAGCTTTCAAACGAACGGCCATTCAATACTACTTTGGCTCCCGCCTTCAAAAACCGAAGGGCAGTTACTTTTCCAATACCCCTGCTTGAACCGGTAATCAAAACCACTTTGCCTGAAAAATACTTCATCGATAAAATTTGGGCTTACATAAGTAATTGGTAACTCAATCTAAGGTGAAAAAACAAAAGAGGCAACTGGGACAGAAAGGCAAAAAAATAGCCGCCAAATTTCTCTGGCAGCCATTTTGTTCAGTAGAAATCGTGGGATTTATTTCTTCTTTGGGAAAATCGCTGATTCGCCCAACTGTTCTTCGATTCTGAGCAATTGGTTGTACTTGGCCATCCTGTCCGAACGGGAAGCAGAACCAGTTTTGATCTGTCCGCAGTTGGTAGCAACTGCCAGGTCAGCGATCGTAGAATCTTCGGTCTCACCTGATCTATGTGACATCACGCAAGTCCAACCTGCCTTGTGGGCCATCGCAATTGCATTGAGTGTCTCTGTCAAGGTTCCGATCTGATTGACCTTGATCAAGATAGAGTTGGCGGATTTTTCTTTGATCCCCCTTGCCAAAAACTTCACATTGGTGACCAGCAAATCATCACCTACCAGCTGTATCTTGTTGCCGATTTTTGCGGTAAGCATGGACCAGCCTTCCCAATCTTCCTCAGCGCAACCATCTTCGATCGAGTCGATTGGATATTTTTCGGTCAATTCAGCCAGATAAGCGACTTGTTCTTCCCTGCTTCTCACTTTTCCTGATGGACCTTCAAACTTACTGTAGTCATATTTGCCATCTTTGAAAAACTCAGACGCGGCGCAGTCAAGCGCGATCGTCACATCAACTCCAGCCTTGTAGCCCGCATTTTTGATGGCGTCCAAGATACAAGCAAGTGCTTCTTCTGTACCTCCTGAGAAGTTTGGAGCAAATCCACCTTCGTCACCGACGGCGGTACTCAAGTTTTTGTCATGAAGGATCTTTTTCAGATGATGGAAAATTTCGCAACCCATCCGAATCGCTTCGGAGAAGTTTTCGGCACCAACCGGCCTTACCATAAATTCCTGAAAGGCGATCGGCGCATCGGAATGGGAGCCACCGTTGATGATGTTCATCATCGGAACAGGAAGAGTGTTGGCATTGACACCACCGACGTAGCGGTACAGCGGCTGCCCTGCTTCCATGGCTGCAGCTTTGGCAACTGCCAACGAAACCCCCAGAATCGCATTTGCGCCTAGTTTGCTTTTCGTAGGCGTGCCATCCAAATCGATCATGATTTGGTCAATCGTATTTTGCTCAAACACGCTCAAACCGAGAAGCTCAGGAGCGATGACGTCATTCACATTTGAAACCGCCTTGAGGACGCCTTTACCAAGGTATTTGCTTTTGTCTCCGTCTCTGAGTTCCACAGCTTCATTCACACCTGTGGAGGCGCCACTTGGCACAGCTGCCCTTCCAAAAGCTCCATTTTCGGTGTATACATCCACCTCGATGGTTGGATTACCCCTAGAGTCTAAAATCTGTCTCGCATGAATCGACTGAATCAATGTCATAATGTAAAAGGTTTAAGAGTTATGAGTTATTGTGCATTAAAGTTACGAAATCATCGAACAAATACCGGGAATCGTGTGGCCCTGGGGAGGATTCCGGATGGTATTGGACAGAAAACGCAGGCTTGTTTTTCAATCTTATTCCGGCTACTGTATTGTCGTTCAGGTGTACGTGGGTGATTTCGACAACATCACTTTTTTCGACATCCTCCCTGTTCACGACGAAGCCATGGTTTTGTGAGGTGATCTCACTTTTTCCCGTCAGTAGATTCTTGATGGGATGGTTCAGCCCTCGATGGCCGTGGTGCATTTTATAAGTGGATATTCCACAGGCCTCCGCCAAAATCTGGTGTCCAAGGCAAATACCAAATACAGGCTTATTGGTGGCCAAAATTTCCTTGGTCGTTTCTACAGCATAAGGCATCGCTGCAGGATCGCCTGGGCCGTTGGAAAGAAAAAAGCCGTCTGGGTTCCAGGCTGCCATTTCGGCTAGGCTAGTCTTGGCTGGAAATACTTTGCAGTAAACGCCTCTGCTTGCGAGATTTCTCAGGATATTCAGTTTTATCCCAAAATCGAGGCAAGCGACTTTTTTTGGTGCATTTTCATCTCCAAAATAGAAGGTCTCCTTGGTACAAACTTGGGAAGACAGCTCCAGACCATTCATATCAGGGACCTTCGCCAATTCTGCCTTAAGGCCTTCGAGATTGCCTTCGTATTCGGAACTGATGATCGCGTTCATTGCTCCCACAGAGCGGATGTGGCGAACAAGCTTCCTTGTGTCAATATCTGCAATTCCCGTTATCTTATACTCGACAAGGTAATTTTGAAGGGACCCATGCCCATCAAGTCGGCTGTAAACCTCGGAAAAGCTATTGACCACGATTCCAGCGATGGTTGGCGCTTTTGATTCCACTTCATCATTGTGGACCCCATAGTTTCCAATATGGGATGTAGTGGTCACAATAATTTGGCCGGTGTACGAGGGATCGGTATATATCTCCTGATATCCGGTCATACCCGTGTTGAAACAAATTTCGCCCCCGTTAGTACCGGGGCTTCCAATCAAAGTACCGTGGAACACAGTACCGTCTGCCAGTAGAAGTGTTGCTTTTTGTTTTTCCATTGTGAAGTTTAAATCGGTGCAAAGGTAAGTATTTTTTGAGGGAATCAGGGATTCAAATCCAATCAGACATTAAAAAAGGGATTGAACTTACGTCCAATCCCTTTTTCAATCAATTCAATATTCATGAAGTTATTCAGCAACTTTTTCTTCACCAGTTCCCGCGTCTTCAGCAGCAGATGCTTGAGGCGCAGCGGTAGACTCAGCTGCTTTACCAGAACCTCTACGGCTTCTTCTAGTTGCCTTCTTGGCTGGCTTAGCTTCTTTCAACATCAGTTCGTTGAAATCGACCAATTCGATGATACACATCTCGGCATTGTCACCCAAGCGGAAACCAGTCTTGATGATTCTGGTATAACCTCCGGGCCTGTTGCCCACTTTCTCGATCACTTCACCGAAAAGCGCTTTGATCCCCTCTTTGTTTTGCAAATAAGAGAAAACTACCCTTCTGCTGTGCGTGGTATCGTCTTTGGCCTTTGAAATCAAAGGCTCAACATATTTTCTTAGCTCCTTAGCCTTGGCAAGCGTAGTTGTGATACGCTTGTGAAGAATCAGGGAGTTGGCCATGTTAGAAAGCATCAGCTTCCTATGGCTAGCCTTCCGTCCAAGGTGGTTGAATTTCTTACCGTGTCTCATTTTATTTATTCTTCATCAAGTTTATACTTAGAAAGGTCCATTCCGAAGGTCAAGCCTTTTTCCTGGATTAGCTGTTCCAATTCAGCAAGTGACTTTTTACCGAAGTTCCTGAATTTCATCATGTCGGAAATCTCAAGCTTGGCAAGATCGCCCAAAGTCTTCACGTCAGCAGCTTTCAAGCAGTTGAAGGCCCTTACAGAAAGATCGAGGTCGCCCAAAGACGTCTTGAGAAGCTTTCTCATGTGAAGGAATTCTTCATCGATCGGCTCTGGTTCAGAGATACCGGTAGAATCAAGCACCATCGTCTGGTCAGAGAACAACATGAAATGCTGGATCAGGATTTTTGCAGACTCCTGAAGTGCTTTCTCAGGGTGTATCGATCCATCGGTAGTCACCTCAAGGATCAATTTCTCGAAGTCGGTTTTTTGTTCTACCCTTGTGTTTTCCACGCTATATTTCACATTCTTGATAGGAGTGAAAATGGCGTCGATTGGGATCACACCAAAAACCTGCTCTTTTGGTTTGGATTCCTCAGCTGGAAGGTAACCTCTCCCTTTTTCGATGGTCAGCTCAATTTCGAAACTTTTTGAATCGTCGAGGTGGCAAATCACAAGTTCAGGATTCAATACCTCAAAAGAGGAAGTGAACTTAGCGATATCTCCAGCAGTGAAAACAGACTGATTTTTGACCTCTACGGTGATTTTGCCATCGATAGAATCGTGGACTTTTTTGAATCTCACCTGCTTCAGGTTCAAAATGATATCGGTCACATCTTCAACAACGCCCTCGATCGTAGAAAATTCGTGCACCACTCCCGGAAGCTTCACGGACGTAATGGCATATCCCTCCAAGGAAGACAACAAGATCCTCCTCAGGGCATTGCCAATCGTAACACCGTAGCCCTTCTCAAGTGGCTTGAAGGTGAACAAGCCATGAAAATCATCGGCTTTTTCCATCACCACTTTCTCGGGCATTTGAAATGCTAGTATCGACATATCAATAGTTCTTTTAAAGTCTGGTTGTTTTTATTTAGAGTAAAGTTCAACGATCAATTGCTCCTTGATATTTTCAGGAATGTCCTCCCTCGTAGGAACTGAGACAAACTTACCCGAGAAGGAAGCACTGTTCCACTCTAGCCAAGGATACCGGTTAGATTTTCCGGCCAAGCTTTCAGTGATCGCTGAAAGCGACTTGGAGCGTTCCCTTACAGAAACGATGTCCCCTGGTTTCAGGATATATGATGGAATGTTGACTACCTCGCCATTTACTGCGATATGTTTGTGGGAAACCAATTGACGGGCACCTCTCCTAGTTGGTGCAATTCCCAACCTAAAGACGGTGTTGTCCAGCCTTGATTCCAACAATTGAAGGAGGTTTTCACCGGTGATACCCTGCTTTGAAGAAGCTATATCAAACATACGGGCAAATTGTCTTTCGAGCACTCCGTAGATGTACTTGGCTTTTTGCTTCTCCGCGAGCTGGATAGCGTATTCGGACTGTTTCTTCCTTCTACCTCTCCCATGCTGTCCGGGAGGATAATTCTTCTTTTGGAGAGCTTTGCTGTATCCTTCGATCTGCTCCCCGAATCTTCTGGCGATTTTCGCTTTTGGACCTGTATATCTTGCCATTTCTGTTTTTTCTTTTGAGATTAAACTCTTCTACGTTTTGGAGGACGGCATCCGTTGTGCGGAAGTGGAGTCACGTCGATAATGGTGGTAACATCCAACCCTACATTTTGCAAAGTCCTGATCGCAGATTCTCTTCCCGCTCCTGGACCTTTTACAAAAACCTCGATTTTCCTCAGTCCCAAGTCATATGCGGCCTGACCGCAGTTCTGAGCTGCCATCTGTGCAGCATAGGGAGTGTTTTTCTTTGAACCTCTGAAACCCATTTTACCGGCAGAAGCCCAGGAAATCACCTGACCCGAGTTGTTAGTAATAGAGATGATGATGTTGTTGAAGGAAGCTTTGATGTGGGCTTGGCCTACTGCTTCGACCTTAACAACTCTCTTTTTACTTTTTGTTTTATCGTTTTTTTTCTGAGCCATGATCTAATTCAAGATTTATTTGGTCGCCTTCTTCTTATTGGCAACAGTTTTTCTCTTTCCTTTCCTTGTTCTCGCGTTGTTCTTGGTTTTTTGACCCCTTACCGGCAATCCTTTCCTGTGTCTCAAACCTCTGTAACAACCTATATCCATCAACCTTTTGATGTTCAGCTGGATTTCGGACCTCAAAGCTCCTTCAGTCCTGAATTCTTCTGAAATAATGGTCCTGATAGCTGTGGACTCGTCATCGTTCCACTCTCCCACTTTTTTGTCGAACGAAATACCTGCTTTAGTGAGGATGTGCCTGGCCGAACTTCTTCCGATTCCGAAGATGTATGTCAAACCAATCTCGCCTCTCTTGCCATCGGGTATGTCAACGCCTGCAATTCTAGCCATAATGATTAACCTTGTCTTTGTTTAAACTTAGGATTCTTCTTGTTGATGACGTAAAGTTTACCTTTTCTCTTGATCAACTTACAGTCAGCGCTTCTCTTCTTAATTGATGCCTTTACTTTCATGACATTTTATTTGTATCTGTAAACGATTCTACCTTTTGAAAGATCGTAGGGTGAAAGCTCCAACTTTACTTTGTCACCCGGAAGGATCTTGATATAGTTCATTCTCATCTTCCCTGAAATATGGGCGATAAGCTGGTGCCCATTTTCAAGCTCAACTTTAAACATTGCGTTTGACAACGCCTCTATGATCGTACCATCTTGTTCAATAGATGTCTGTTTCGCCATATCTAGAAATTAAAATTTTCTTCTATGTACTTGTGCGTGGTCAAGATCTCTGTTTTGTCCTCAAAGATCGCTACCGTATGTTCATAATGGGCAGAGGCCTTCCGGTCAGCTGTTCTGATCGTCCATCCGTCCCGCTCTTGAACAATATTCTTTGTGCCTAGATTCACCATCGGCTCGATTGCCAGGACCATTCCACTCTTTAGCGGAGTGCCAGACCCTCTTTTGCCATAATTCGGAACTTCAGGTGCTTCATGAAGGCTCTTCCCAATACCATGACCAACCAACTCCCGAATGACAGTATAACCTTTGGCTTCGACAAATCGCTGAATGGCATTTCCAATATCACCGATCCGATTACCAAAGACGGCCTTTTCAATACCTAGATAAAGAGATTCTTTTGTTGCTTTGAGCAACGACAATACAGCAGGGGAGACTTCACCGACAGGGTAAGTATAAGCGCTATCGCTATGAAAACCTTGGTGAAAGACTCCACAATCTACTGAGATTATATCGCCATCTTTCAAAACATAGTTACCTGGAAAACCATGAACCACAACCTCATTTACAGAGATGCAGAGCGAAGATGGAAAACCATTGTAACCCTTGAACGAAGGTACACCCTGATTGTCTCTGATGTACTCTTCAGCTATCTTATCCAGAAAAGAGGTCTTTACCCCTTCTTTAATATACTTTGCTACTTCTCCGTGAGCTTTTCCTAGAATGAGGGCACCTTGTTTGATTATCTGAACTTCCTCGGAAGTTTTGTAATGAATCATACCGCGGCTGCGTAATTTGAGGGATTATTCTTCATATTCCCACTTTTCATCATACCCTCATAATGCCTCATTAACAAGTAACTTTCAATTTGCCTCAATGTATCCATGATCACACCGACCATGATCAATAGAGAAGTTCCTCCATAGAACTGGGCAAACTCGCCACCAACACCTGCAACAATCGCGAATGCTGGAAGGATCGCAACCACTGCCAACAGGAATGAACCCGGCAATGTAATCCTTGAGATGATGTTGTCAATGAATTCAGCGGTAGGAGCACCAGGCTTAATTCCAGGAACGAATCCACCGTTTCTTTTTAGGTCTTCCGCTATTTGCTCCGGATTAACGGTGATTGCAGTGTAGAAGAAGGTGAAAAGAATGATCATCACTGCAAACACAAGATTGTATTGCCAAGATGTGAAATCACTGAAAGTACTTCCGATATAATTCGCGATGTCGTTCTCAGAAGACCATATCTGCGCAATCAGCGCAGGAAGAAACATGAGAGATTGAGCGAAGATGATCGGCATTACACCAGATGCATTGACCTTGATAGGAATGTACTGTCTTTGGCCACCATATACCTTCCCTCCAACGACCTGCTTCGCGTATTGAACAGGAATTCTCCTCGTGGCCTCAGTCAACGCAACTACTCCGACAACCACAAAGAACAACACTCCAGCTTCAATCAACAAAAGCAACATGCCAGAGGTACCTTTCGAAACCACCTCCGCGATGATAGCGCCAGGAAAGCGGGAAATGATCCCGATCATGATCAACATAGAAATACCGTTGCCGATGCCCTTTTCTGTGATTTTCTCTCCCAGCCACATACAGAACATCGTTCCGGCTGACAGTAGAACCAATGAGCTAAACATGAACAACGAAGTACTAACCATGACAGCACCCGTAGGAAGAATTGTCGCGGTAATGTACCCAACTCCTTGTGCGACAGTAATCGCAATCGTCAGAACACGGGTGATTTGGTTGATCCTTTTTCGACCGGATTCTCCCTCTTTCTGCAATTTCTGAAAATAAGGAACTCCAACAGTCAAAAGCTGCAACACGATGGAAGCAGATATATAAGGCATGATTCCCAAACCAAAGATGGATGCATTGCTAAATGCTCCTCCAAGGAAAGTATCAATCAAACCGAAGATACCTTCAGGCGCATCTCCAAGCTTCGATGGATCCACGCCTGGCAATACTATGAATGAACCCAATCTAAAGACGATCAAAAATCCAATCGTATTAAAAATACGGGTTCTTAGATCCTCAATAGAAAAGATATTCTTAACTGTTGAAATAAACTTTTTCATCTAACCGATTAAATCTTGTTTACTGTTCCGCCAACCTTTTCGATCGCTTCAACTGCGGAAGCAGAGAATGAGTGGGCACTTACGGATACCTTGGCAGTGAGCTCGCCTCTACCTAAGACCTTTACGACATCTTTTTTACCAACCAATCCGTGTTCTACA
Organism: Mariniradius sediminis; assembly: GCF_021491425.1. Lineage (NCBI taxonomy): Bacteria > Pseudomonadati > Bacteroidota > Cytophagia > Cytophagales > Cyclobacteriaceae > Mariniradius > Mariniradius sediminis. The sequence goes on from NZ_JAKEVZ010000006.1 coordinate 87,994, forward strand.
AGAGAATCGAAGGTGATAACCTCGAGGTTGTACTGAGAAGCCAGATCCTGAAGTACATCCAAGTTGATAGGCTTGTTGTAAACTTTGTTTTTGTTATTGAAGCCAAACTTAGGAATTCTCCTTTGAAGAGGCATTTGACCTCCTTCGAAACCAAGCTTGGATTTATAACCTGATCTAGATTTTGCTCCTTTGTGACCTCTAGTAGACGTACCACCCCTACCAGAACCTGTACCACGACCGATTCTTTTGCGGGATTTGGTAGACCCTTCTGCAGGCTTTAGATTATGTAATTTCATGATTAGATTTCCTCCACTTTTACAAGGTGACTAACTTTCCTTAACATACCGGCGATAGAAGGATTATTTTCATGTTCTACCGTCCTGTTGATTTTTCCCAGTCCAAGTGACACAATTGTCGCCTTCTGATCCTTTGGTCTCTTGATGGTACTTTTGACTTGAGTAATTCTGATCTTTCCCATTTTGATTAACCGTTAAAAACTTTTGACATTTTCACACCTCTCTGTTGGGAAACTGCGATCGCATCCCTCAACTGTACCAAGGCATCTATTGTAGCCTTAACCACGTTGTGCGGGTTTGAGGAACCTTTTGACTTCGCCAAAACGTCAGTAACTCCAGCAGATTCCAAAACAGCACGCATTGCACCACCGGCAATAACGCCAGTACCGGGTGCCGCAGGCTTGATGTAAACAAATCCGCCGCCAAACTTACCAAGCTGATCATGAGGAATAGTACCCTTCAGTACCGGAACCTTTACTAGATTCTTCTTAGCGTCTTCGATGCCTTTTGTGATTGCGTCAGTCACTTCGTTTGCTTTGCCAAGCCCGTAACCTACTATGCCATTTCCGTCACCTACTACGACAATTGCCGAGAACGAGAATCTTCTACCACCTTTTACCACTTTGGCTACTCGGTTTATAGCTACAACTCTCTCTTTCAATTCTGTATCTGTAGCCCTGATTGGTTTTCTTCTAACTTGAGACATAATAGATTAAAATTTAAGGCCTCCCTCTCTTGCGCCTTCGGCAAGAGCTTTGACGTTACCGTGATATATATAGCCACTTCTGTCAAATACAACTTCCGTGATTCCGCTTTCCAAAGCCCTTTCAGCAAGTTTCTTACCGACTTCTTTGGATACTGTCACGTTGGTGTTATTGACCGACCCGAGTTCTTTGGACGAAGCCTGGGCCAATGTATGCCCCTTTAGGTCATTGACCAACTGGGCATAGATACCAGTATTGCTTTTAAATACTGACAAACGAGGTCTAGAATCAGTACCGGAGATTTTCCTACGGATACCCTTTTTGATTCTGAGTCTTCTTGAGTTCTTATTAAAGGCCATCTTAATTATTTTTTACCAGCAGTTTTACCAGCCTTACGTCTTACAATTTCACCTACGAAGCGAACACCTTTTCCTTTGTAAGGCTCCACTTTTCTCAATGACCTAATCTTGGCAGCAATTTGCCCTACCAGTTCCTTGTCAATGCCCTCCAACGTAATCAAAGGGTTTTTACCTTTTGGAGTTTCGGTAGCCAATTTTACTGACTCAGGCAGTGCAAAGAAGATGCTGTGCGAATAACCCAATGAAAGCTCCAACACCTGACCTTGATTAGATGCTTTGTAACCAACACCCACCAATTCCAACTCTTTCTTATATCCTTGGGATACACCTACAACCATGTTGTTGATAAGCGCACGGTACAAGCCATGCAGAGACTTGTGTCTCTTTGAGTCGGTAGGACGCTCGACGAGCAGTTCCTTTCCTTCTACTTTCACAGTAATGTCGGGATTCACATCCCTACTGAGGGTTCCCTTGGGACCTTTAACAGTGACAACGTTGTGCGCTGACACGTCTACAGTAACACCCGCCGGAATATCTATCGGTTTTTTACCTATTCTTGACATGACGTTTTATTAATATACGTAGCAAAGTACTTCTCCTCCTATTCCTTCAGTCCTCGCTTCTTTATCGGTCATTACACCTTTTGAAGTAGAAAGAATGGCGATTCCTAGACCGTTGATTACCCTAGGAAGGTCTTCATGTTTCACATACTTTCTCAGGCCTGGCTTGCTAATTCTAGACAGGCTAACGATGGCATTCTGCTTTGTTGACGGGTTGTATTTCAAAGCTATTTTGATGGTTCCCTGAGGACCCTCCTCTTCAAATTTATAGTTTTGAATATACCCTTTATCATGAAGTACTTTTGTAATCTCCTTCTTGATATTGGAAGCAGGTACCTCAACAATTCGATGGGAAGCCTTGATGGCGTTCCTTAATCGAGTTAGATAATCAGCTATTGGATCAGTCATATTTATATAAGTCTAACTGCACACCCTGGTTTCGGGCGTGCAAAGTTACACAATGATTTTTACAATAAAAACTCTTGCTTAATTTTTACCAGCTAGACTTAGTAAGTCCAGGGATTTTGCCAGCTTGGGCCATCTCCCTGAAAGTCACCCTGTTGATCCCGAATTTCCTCATGTATCCTTTTGGACGTCCGGTGAGCTTACATCTGTTGTGCAATCTCACTGGGGAGGCATTCTTTGGAAGTTTATCCAAAGCTTCATAATCGCCAGCTGCTTTCAATTCAGCTCTTTTCTTGGCATATTTTGCTACAAGACGCTCTCTTTTTCTCTCTCGAGCTTTTAATGACTCTCTTGCCATATCTCTTAGTTGTTTTTGTTAACAAAAGGCATCCCAAAAGCTTTCAACAGTGCGTAGCTTTCCTCATCGGTATTGGCAGTCGTCACGAAGGTAACGTCCATACCAGATATCTTATTGACTTTTTCGATGCTGATTTCAGGGAAAATGATCTGTTCGGTAATTCCAAGCGTATAATTGCCTCTTCCATCAAATCCTTTGTCACTGATACCTTTGAAATCCCTTACTCGAGGAAGTGCCACTGTCACCAACCTGTCAAGAAACTCATACATCTTGTCACCGCGAAGTGTGACTTTCGCGCCGATTGGCATGCCCTCTCTCAACTTGAAGTTGGAAACAGAGGTTTTCGCTTTTGTCGCAACAGCCCTTTGGCCGGAAATCAGAGAAAGTTCCTCTACACCCTGGTCTACCAATTTCTTGTCCGCCACCGCAGCTCCGATACCTTTGTTGATGACAATTTTCGTCAATTTAGGTACCTGCATCACAGACTTATATTGGAATTTTTCCTTCAGCGCAGCTACGATCTCTGAGTTGTATTTTTCTTTGATTCTAGGATTAGCCATTGATCACCTCCCCTGTTTTTTTGGAATACCTTACCAGTTTTCCGTTTTCGTTCTTTTTCCTACCTGTACGAGTTGCTTCTCCTGTCTTAGGATCCACCAGCATCAGGTTGCTCACATGAATTGGGGCCTCCTTTTTTTGAATCCCACCCTGTGGGCTGGATGCGGATGGCTTAACGTGTTTGGTCACGAGGTTCAATCCTTCTACGATCGCCCTTCTTTTCTCAAGGTCAACAGAAAGAATTTTACCTGATTTGCCTTTGTCGTCCCCTGCGATCACCTTCACGGTATCACCGGACCTTACATGCAACTTTGGTTGCTTATTGAATTTTCTTTCCATGATTACAATACTTCTGGGGCTAGGGATATAATCTTCATGTACTGCTTTTCTCTCAACTCCCTTGCCACTGGCCCGAAAATACGTGTACCTCTAGGCTCGTTGTTGTTGTTCAACAGCACTGCTGCATTATCTTCAAAGCGGATATAGGATCCATCTTTGCGTCTGATTTCCTTCTTTGTCCTCACGATCACCGCCTTAGACACGGTACCTTTTTTGATATTACCGGAAGAGAGGGCTGATTTTACAGTCACGACGACTTTGTCACCAATGGTGGCATAGCGCTTTCCTGTACCGCCCAACACGCGAATAACCAATACCTCTTTGGCACCGGAATTATCCGCAACGCTTAGTCTTGATTCTTGTTGTACCATGATTACTTAGCCCTTTCGATAATTTCCACAAGTCTCCAACGCTTCTTCTTACTCAGCGGACGAGTTTCGCTGATCCTGACGATATCGCCTTCATTAGCGTCGTTCTTCTCGTCATGAGCCATAAATTTGGTAGTCTTCGCAACAAACTTGCCGTACATCGAATGTTGAACCATTCGCTCTACGGCAACTGTAATGGACTTGTCCATCTTGTTGCTCACTACCTTACCAATTCTTTCTTTACGAAGATTTCTCTCAGTAGTAGCCATCTCGATCATCATTTAGCCTGTTGTTTAGCAGTCAATTCAGTCTTCAATCTCGCGATGAAACGCCTTGACTCCTTGATTTTGTTTGGATTTTCAATTGGAGAGATAGCATGTGCAAACTTCAACTTGGTTAGATTGGTCTGCTCAGCGGCTATCCGCTCTTGGAGTTCACTTTCGGAAAGTGCTCTAATTTCAGAATTTTTCATCTTTTTGCTTATTCAACGTAATCTCTACGTACTACGAATTTTGTGCTTATTGGAAGCTTTTGTTGAGCAAGTCTCAACGCTTCTTGAGCAGTCTCGAGACTCACACCTGTAGCTTCGAAAAGGATCGTACCTGGCTTGATAACGGCAACCCAATATTCTGGCGCACCCTTACCTTTACCCATCCTAACCTCTGCTGGTTTTCTGGTGATAGGTTTGTCAGGGAAAATCCTGATCCAAACCTGTCCTTCTCTTTTCATCGCCCTCGTCATCGCGATACGTGCCGCTTCAATCTGACGTGAGGTGATCCATCCGGGCTCCAAAGACTTGATACCAAAGTTGCCAAAATCGAGGTTGTGGCCTCTGGTGGCAATTCCTTTGACTCTGCCTTTGTGCATTTTTCTATACTTGGTTCTCTTCGGCTGTAACATGATTTCTCACAAAAGGGTGAAAATTAGTTATTCTTTTTTCTTCTCTTCGGACCATTGCCTTCTCTCCGCTTTCCTCTCGGTGCTGCGGCTGCGGCTCCTTTTGGTTCATTGGTCATGCCCACGTTTGGAGACAAATCTCTTCTACCGTAAACCTCACCTTTGAATATCCAAACCTTGATACCTATGATCCCATAAACCGTATTGGCTTCAGAAACCGCATAGTCGATATCGGCTCGCAAAGTATGCAATGGGATTCTACCCTCTTTATACATTTCTGATCTCGCCATTTCAGCTCCACCCAAACGTCCGGAAAGCTTTACCTTGATACCTTCTGCCCCAACTCTCATAGAAGCCGCGATAGCTTGCTTCATTGCCCTTCTGAAAGAAATACGAGCCTGCAACTGCTGGGCGATTGACTCGCCTACCAACTTAGCATCCAATTCAGGACGTTTGATTTCGAAGATGTTGATTTGAACATCTTTGTTGGTAAGCTTCTTCAGTTCCTCTTTCAGTTTATCAACCTCTGCTCCGCCTTTGCCGATGACGACGCCCGGACGTGCAGTATGTATGGTGAGGGTAATGCGCTTCAAAGTCCTCTCAATCACAACCTTTGCAATACCACCTTTAGGAATCCTGGCGTTGACGTATTTCCTGATCTGCTGGTCTTCAAACAGCTTCTCAGCGAAATCTTTGCCACCGTACCAGTTAGAATCCCAACCTTTGATGACTCCAAGCCTAAAACCAATTGGGTTTATCTTTTGTCCCATAGTCTGATCTTAATTAGATTTTTCTGTTTTTTCCGTTTCATCAGCGGTAACTCCAGCACCGAAGGAATCTACGATGAGGGTCACATGATTTGATCTTTTCCTGATTCTGTGGGCTCTTCCTTGCGGAGCTGGCCTCAGCCTCTTCAGCATACGACCTTCGTCAACGAAGATGGTTTTTACATAGAGGTCAGCATCTTCTATCTTCTCATCAGGGTTTTTTGCCTGCCAGTTTGCTATCGCAGAGAGCAACAGCTTTTCGAGCTTAAGGGAACCATGATTGGGAGTGTATTTCAAAATGCTCAACGCCAAACCTACCCTCTTACCCCTCACGAGGTCAGCAATCAACCTCATTTTACGAGGCGAGGTAGGTACATTTTTTAGTTTAGCTACTGCTTCCATGATTATTTCTTTCCTTTATCTTTCTTGGCGATGTGACCCCTAAAGTTTCTGGTTGGTGCAAATTCACCGAGCTTGTGCCCTACCATGTTGTCAGTGACAAACACGGGGATGAATTTGTTTCCATTATGCACAGCAAAGGTATGGCCTACGAAATCCGGGGAAATCATCGACCTTCTGGACCAAGTCTTGATGACAGATTTTTTCCCTGACTCGTTCATTACATCCACTTTTTTCGCCAAGTGATGCTCTATATAAGGACCTTTTTTTAACGAACGTGACATAATTATTTGCTTCTTTTACTGACAATGAATTTGTTAGAGTACTTTTTAGGAGATCTGGTCTTCTTACCCTTGGCAAGTAAACCTTTCCTAGACCTAGGGTGACCACCCGATGCACGCCCTTCACCACCACCCATTGGGTGATCGACAGGGTTCATCGCAACACCTCTGGTCCTTGGCCTTCTTCCCAACCAACGGTTCCTACCAGCTTTTCCAAGAACAACGTTCATATGGTCAGCATTGGATACTGTTCCAATAGTCGCCATGCAAGTTCCCAAGATCAACCTGGTCTCACCGGATGGCAACTTTACGGTTACATATTTGTCTTCCCTCGCTACTAACTGTGCATATCCTCCGGCAGATCTTGCCAAAGCTGCACCTTTACCAGGCTTCAGTTCGATATTGTGGATGATAGTACCCAAAGGAATGTTGTACAATTGCATCGCATTACCGATCTCCGGAGCAACGCTTTCACCAGAAACGATTTTCTGGCCTACTTGCAAGCCTTCTGGGGTAATGATATAAGCTTTTGTCCCATCTTCGTATTGTACCAAAGAAATCCTAGCGGATCTGTTTGGATCGTACTCGACTGTGAGCACTTCAGCTGACATATCGAATTTCCGTCTTTTGAAATCGATGATTCTGTAGCGCTGCTTGTGACCACCACCAATGTACCTGGAGGTCATTCGACCTTGGTTATTTCTACCACCAGTTTTCTTCTTTGGAGCCAGCAGCGACTTCTCAGGTTTTGATGTAGTGATTTCATCAAAAGAGGGAGCTACTCTGAATCTAGTCCCTGGGGTTACCGGTTTTAATTTTCTAACTGCCATGATCTTGATTCAATTAAATTTCTCCGTAAAAGTCAATGACTTCACCTTCTGCCACCTGCACAATCGCCTTCTTGAATGCATTTGTATATCCGGAAACAATCTTGTTTTTTGAATACCTGGTCTTTGGTTTCGCAGCATACCTCATTGTACGCACCTCAACAACCTTTACCCCATACATCTTTTCAACGGCCTTTTTGATTTCGGGCTTCTTTGCAGTTTTCTCCACAATAAACCCGTAAACGCCCTGCTCGTTTTTCGCAGAAATCTTTTCCGTAATCAAAGGTTTTTTTAGGATCTCCATTTTCTTACAATGATAAAAGGGTTTCTAACTTATTTACCGAGCCTTCACACAAAACCAGGCTGTCCGCATTCAAAAGGTCATAAGTATTGACACTGTCAACAGTGATCACTTTTGTCTTAGGTAGATTTCTGCTTGACAGATAGACATTCTTGTTGTTCTCAGGAAGGACAAAAAGCGTCTTCTTATCTGCCAAAGAAAGGCCTTGTAGCATTGAAATGTAGCTTTTCGTCTTAGGTGCATCGAATGACACACTTTCCAATACCAAAAGGCTATTTTCTTTCACCTTATAGCTCAACGCGGACCTTCTAGCGAGGCGCTTCAGCTTTTTATTCAACTTGAAGGAATAGTCTCTTGGTCTAGGACCAAATACTCTACCTCCTCCTCTGAAGTTTGGAGCCTTGATAGAACCCGCACGGGCGCCGCCTGTACCTTTTTGCTTCTTTATTTTCTTGGTAGAGCCTGCGATTTCGTTTCTCTCTTTTGATTTGTGCGTACCCTGCCTTTGTGCGGCTAGATACTGCTTCACGTCAAGATAAATCGCGTGGTCGTTGGGCTCGATACCGAATATGTCATCAGAAAGTGTAACCTTCCTGCCAGTGTCTTCACCGTTTTGTTTAAATACTGCTAATTCCATCTTCTTATTTCTCTAGAATTACAAAAGAGTTTTTTGCACCTGGAACTGAACCACTCACCAAAAGCAAGTTTTTCTCAGGATAGATTTTGAGAACTCTAAGGTTGATTACTTTCACCCTATCGCCACCAGTACGGCCGGCCATTCTCATTCCCTTGAATACTCTTGATGGCCAAGAGCATGCACCGATGGAACCTGGGTGACGTTGTCTGTTGTGCTGACCGTGGGTCTGCCCACCAACACCACCAAAACCGTGACGTTTCACAACGCCTTGGAAACCTTTACCTTTTGAAGTCCCGATAGCATCCACGAAGTCACCTTCGACGAACACTTCTTCGGCCTTCACGGTATTTCCGAGATTGACTTGACCTTCAAATTCGACTCTGAAGTCTCTGAATTCAACAACTTTCTGCTTCGGAGTTGTACCGGCCTTTTTGAAGTGACCGATCAATGGTTTGGGAGTGTTTTTCTCTTTTCTCTCGCCAAACGCCAACTGAACAGCGTTGTACCCGTCTGTGTCTACATTTTTTACTTGCGTCACTACGCAAGGACCAGCTTCTATTAGCGTGCATGCGACGTTTCGTCCATCGGCACTGAAAATGCTAGTCATTCCTACTTTTTTACCTATTATTCCAGACATCTTGTGTTGTATAATAAACTTCTACCATGGGCATAAGCACATGGTCCCTTTTTAAGGACTGCAAAGTTAAATATTATAATTTGCCTTACAAACCCCAACTTTAATATTTTCAATTATTTACAAAAATAAATTGCGCCGATGCGGATATTAACGGCCAATAAGTGTGAATTACCCTCATCAATCGCAGACGGACAAAATAAAGACCCACACCTATAGAGGTGTAGGTCTTTTTAAATTGGATAAATGATATTCGTCAGACTTTGATTTCTACATCTACGCCAGACGGTAACTCGATTTTCATCAGCGCATCAACAGTTTTTGAACTGTTGCTGTAGATGTCAACCAATCTTTTGTAGGTGCAAAGCTGGTATTGATCCCTAGACTTCTTGTTGACGTGAGGAGATCTCAACACGGTGAACTTCTCCTTTTTCGTCGGCAAGGGAATAGGACCAACCACGATGGCTCCGGTAGCTTTTACCGCCTTTACGATCTTTTCTGATGACTTATCCACCAGTGTATGATCGTATGATTTCAATTTTATTCTGATTTTCTGGTTCATTTTCTCTCAAGATTTAGGACTTCTCACCCTTTACTTTTGCAATCACACCCTCAGCAATGTTGTTTGGAACAGGCTCGTAATGGGAGAACGTCAAGGAGGCTGTCGCCCTTCCTGATGTGATCGTTCTCAAATCAGTCACATATCCGAACAATTCTGACAAAGGAACTGCGGCTTTAACAACGGTAGAGGTACCTTTGGTATCCATTCCCTTCATCAAGCCTCTACGCCTGTTCAAGTCGCCTGTGATCGGACCAGTGTATTCGTCTGGTGTTACGACGTCAACAGACATGATTGGCTCTAGAAGTTGCGGTCTACACTTTTTGGCAGCCTCCTTAAAGCCGATCCTCGCCGCCAATTCAAATGAAAGCGCATCGGAATCGACATCGTGGAATGAACCGTGAAACAACCTTACCTTCATCGATTCGATTGGATATCCAGCCAAAGGACCATTCTTCATAGCCTCTTGGAATCCTTTCTGCACAGGTGGGATGAACTCCTTTGGAATTACACCACCGACGATACCATTTACAAACTCAAGGCCCGGCTTGATCTCACCTGTTTCGGGATCTGGATCCCTTGGCCCCAATTCAAACACGATATCGGCAAATTTACCCTTACCACCGGTCTGCTTTTTGTAAACTTCTTTGTGCTCGACTTTTCCAAAAAGCGCTTCTTTATATGCAACTTGTGGTGCACCTTGGTTGATCTCGACTTTGAATTCTCTTTTGAGACGGTCAATGATGATTTCCAGGTGAAGTTCTCCCATACCTCTCAAGATTGTCTGACCAGTTTCGTGGTCTGTATTCACCTGGAGTGTAGGATCTTCTTCCACCAATTTGGAGATCGCCATGCCCAATTTGTCGACGTCAGCCTGGGTTTTAGCTTCAATCGCATACCCAATTACTGGCTCAGGGAATACCATTGACTCCATGACGACTTTGCGTTTTTCGTCGCAAAGGGTATCGCCGGTTTTGATATCCTTGAATCCAACAACGGCACCGATATCACCAGCTTCCAATCTTTCGATTTGGTTTTGCTTGTTGGCGTGCATCTGGAATACCCTTGAAATCCGCTCTTTGTTGCCAGAACGGCTATTGAATACATAGGAACCTGATTCGAGCACACCTGAATAAGCTCTCACGAAGCAAAGGCGTCCAACAAATGGGTCTGTCGCAATCTTGAAAGCCAATCCTACAAAAGGATCACCGAAATCAGGTTTGATCAAAACCTGCTCTTCAGAGTCAAGTTTGGTAGCGTACAAATCGTCCTTATCCAATGGAGATGGCAACAATTCCATTACCAAGTCCAACATGGTTTGAACGCCTTTGTTTTTGAAAGAAGATCCGCAAACCATCGGAACGATTTTCATATCGATAACCGCTTGCCTCAATGCATCGAGGATTTCTCTCTCGGTAATTGAATTCGGGTCGTCAAAGAATTTCTCCATCAACGACTCGTCATACTCGGCGACAGCCTCTAGAAGATACTCTCTCCATTGGTCCACCTCTTCTTTCATATCGTCTGGAATCGGAACAATCTGGTAGGTCATACCTTGATCGTGCTCGTTCCAAACCATCCCTCTGTTGTTAATCAAGTCAACGACACCTTTGAATTTGTCTTCGGCGCCGATTGGGAGTTGCAAAGGCACAGCCTTGCTACCCAGCATTTCTTTCACCTGCTTGCAAACGTTGAGGAAATCAGCTCCTGCACGGTCCATCTTGTTTACGAAACCGATACGGGCTACTTTATAATTATCAGCCAAGCGCCAGTTTGTCTCGGATTGTGGCTCAACACCGTCCACCGCACTGAACAAAAACACAAGGCCATCCAAAACCCTCAAGGACCTGTTTACTTCAACAGTAAAGTCAACGTGTCCTGGAGTATCAATCAAGTTAACTTGGTATTGGTTATTTCTGTAATTCCAAAAAACTGTAGTGGCAGCAGAGGTAATCGTAATGCCTCTTTCTTGTTCCTGCGCCATCCAGTCCATCGTTGCTGCACCTTCGTGCACCTCACCGATTTTATGGGATTTTCCTGAGTAATACAGAATACGTTCGGAAGTAGTGGTCTTGCCAGCATCAATGTGCGCCGCAATACCGATATTCCTGGTAAATCTTAAATCTCTTGCCATCCTAGTTAAAATCTAAAGTGTGAGAATGCTTTGTTGGCTTCGGCCATTCTGTGGGTGTCGTCCTTCTTCTTGACAGCGGCGCCTTCGCCTTTTGCAGCGGCGATGATTTCACCGGCAAGTCTGTCCATCATTGTTTTCTCACCCCTTTTTCTGGCGTAGGCAATCATCCATTTGATTCCTAGGGACATTTTTCTTTCGGGTCTAACCTCCATCGGAACCTGGAATGTAGCACCACCAACTCTACGACTCTTCACCTCGACGGATGGAGTTATATTGTTAAGCGCTTTTTTCCAAACCTCAAGACCGTTCTCACCTACTTTTGATTCAACCTTCTCGACTGCGTCGTAGAAGATTTTGTAAGCAATACTCTTCTTGCCATCGACCATCAGACAGTTCACGAACTTGGTCACCAAGGTATCGTGGAACTTCGGGTCAGGAAGAATATATCTCTTCTTTGGTTTCGCTTTTCTCATTTCTTTGTTGTTGTTTTAATTACTTCTTCTTAGCTGGAGCGCCTTTTCCTGCTGCTGCAGGTGCCCCTGGCTTAGGTCTTTTAGCACCGTACTTGGAGCGACCTTGCTTACGGTCTTTTACTCCGGCAGTATCCAATGCACCTCTGATAATGTGGTAACGTACACCTGGAAGGTCCTTTACCCTGCCGCCTCTGATCAATACGATAGAGTGCTCTTGCAGATTGTGGCCCTCACCTGGGATGTAAGCGTTTACCTCTTTACCGTTCGTCAATCTTACCCTGGCCACTTTTCTCATTGCTGAGTTAGGCTTCTTGGGAGTGGTAGTGTACACCCTGGTACATACACCTCTTCTCTGAGGACAAGCATCCAAAGCCTTGGATTTTGACTTGAACTCAAGGACGGTTCTACCTTTTCTTACTAACTGTTGTATAGTAGGCATTAACTGTTAAAATTTGGTTTATCCCGTTAACTTGTGATTTTTTGGACTGCAAAGGTATGCAAAGCGTTAAAACAAACAAAATTAAGCTGTTATATTTTTGGTTAGGCCTCCCCAAATGTCCCCCCAAAATTCATCGGGAAACCCGGCGCCTCCTGACCTGTTTGGATTTTCCCAAAGGCATCCTCGTATTTGCTGATATTGTCTTTCAATGCAGCCAGCAATCGCTTTGCGTGGTCAGGTGTCATGATAATGCGGGATTTCACTTTCGCCTTGGGCACCCCCGGCATCAATCTGATAAAATCAATCACAAATTCCGAGTTGGAATGGGCGATCATGGCGAGGTTGGAATATATCCCCTCAGCGATGTCCTCGGTCAGTTCCACATTGATTTGGTGATCCAAGTTTGGTTTTTGTCCTTTTCCGTCTTCCATGGTTTTATATGGTTTGGATGAAAAAAGGCCTGTATTTGCTACAGGCCTTTTATGATTTATTGATCAAATTTATTTTACAGCCTCTCGGGGTTTGCCGTAGGTTTTTTCTTTCTCTCCCGCCAAGCGGTCGTATTCTTCTGTCGAACCTACAATGATACCCTGGAATTTCCTCTGTCCGGTACCTGCAGGAATCAAGTGACCTACAATCACGTTTTCCTTCAAGCCCAAAAGCTCGTCGCGCTTGCCTCTGATAGCCGCCTCGCTCAGTACCTTGGTGGTTTCCTGGAAGGACGCCGCAGAGATAAAGCTTTCGGTGCCCAAAGAAGCCGCTGTGATGCCTTGGAGGGTAGGCTGCGAAACCGCGGTTTCCGCGTCTCTCACCTGTACCAACTTCAAATCTTTACGCTTCAAGCTTGAGTTTTCGTCCCTCAACCTTCTAGCGGTAATGATCATACCTGGCTTCAAAGTCGAGCTATCTCCGGCATCCATGACAACTTTCTTATCCAGAATGTTGTCGTTTTCTTCACGGAATGCCCACTTGTCCACAATCTGACCTTGAAGGAAGTTGGTGTCTCCAGGCTCAAGAATCTCAACTTTCTGCATCATTTGGCTAACGATCACCTCAATGTGCTTGTCGTTGATTTTCACACCCTGAAGTCTATATACTTCTTGGATTTCATTTACCAAATATTCCTGTACGGCTGTAGGGCCTTTGATGGCCAAGATGTCGCTTGGAGTAATGGCTCCGTCAGAAAGGGCTTCACCAGCTTTGATAAAGTCGTTTTCCTGAACAAGGATATGCTTGGAAAGAGGCACCATGTAGCGCTTTTTCACACCATCTTTGGATTCAATGAAGATCTCCCTGTTGCCACGCTTGATACCTCCGTAAGTAACGACGCCATCGATTTCAGAAACCACGGCTGGGTTGGAAGGATTCCTTGCTTCGAAAAGCTCGGTTACCCTTGGCAGACCACCGGTGATGTCACGGGTTTTTCCTACAGATCTTGGGATCTTCACAAGGATTTGTCCAGCTTTCACCATTTCTCCCGCTTCTACGGCCAAGTGTGCACCCACTGGAATGTTGTAAGACTTGCTTTCGTCCATTCCATAGTTTACTACAATCGCTGGGTTTTTGGTCCTATCTTTTGTTTCGATGATTACTTTCTCTCTGTAACCGGTTTGATCATCAGCAACTTCTTTGAAAGTAATGCCTTCGATGATTGAATCGTACTCGATTTCGCCGTCAAATTCCGACAAGATAACCGCGTTGTAGGGATCCCAGGTACACAGGGATTCGCCTTTGGCGATTTTTTGACCATCCTTGACGTTCAATGTAGCGCCATATGGTACGTGGTTGGAAACCAAAGTTTTTCCGGTTTTCGCATCATTGATCTTGATTTCACCGGATCTACCCATAACGATGGTAACTTTCTCACCATCCTTGTTGGTAGTCTCTATAGATCTGAATTCCTCATCAAATTCAACCACACCTTCGAACTTAGCATTGATGCTTGCCTCGACTGAAATGTTGGAAGCTGTACCACCCACGTGGAAGGTTCTCAAAGTAAGCTGTGTACCTGGTTCGCCGATAGATTGTGCGGCGATAACACCGACGGATTCACCGGATTGTACCATACGGCCAGTCGCAAGGTTTCGTCCGTAGCATTTGGCGCAGACCCCTCTTCTGGTTTCGCAGGTCAGTACTGATCTGATTTCGATTTCTTCAACAGCAGACTCATCGACTTTCTTGGCGATTTCTTCCGTTATTTCTATACCCGCAGGAACAAGGAGTTCCTCCGTCACTGGGTCGTAGACATCGTGCACTGATACCCTTCCTAGGATACGCTCAGAAAGTGGCTCTACAATTTCATCGTTGTCTTTCAATGCCTGTACCACCAAGCCCCTCAAAGTACCGCAGTCCTCTTCAGAGATAATCATATCTTGAGCCACATCAACGAGCCTTCTGGTCAAGTAACCGGCATCAGCTGTTTTCAAGGCTGTATCGGCAAGACCTTTTCTGGCACCGTGGGTAGAGATAAAGTACTCCAATACATCCAGACCTTCTTTGAAGTTGGAAAGGATTGGGTTTTCGATGATTTCGCCAACGGAACCTTGAAGGTTTTTTTGCGGCTTGGCCATCAGACCTCTCATTCCTCCGAGCTGACGGATTTGTTCCCTAGAACCTCTAGCACCAGAGTGCATCATCATGTAGATCGCATTGAAACCCTGCTTGTCCTCTTCCATTTGCTTCATCAAGATGTTGGTCAAATGGGAGTTGGTCCTAGTCCAGATATCGATCACTTGGTTGTAGCGTTCGTTGTCCGTAATAAGACCCATCAAGTAGTTGTTCCAAACTTGATCTACTTCATCCTTTGCTTTAGTAATCAACGGATCTTTGTCAGCAGGAATGATTACGTCATTTAGGCCCATGGAAAGACCTCCTTGGTAAGCCATTTGGAAGCCAAGCTGCTTGATATCATCAAGGAACTGAGCCGTCCGGGCCACACCGCATATTTTTACTACTTCAGAGATAATCTGTTGAAGCTTCTTCTTAGTCAACAATTCATTGACATATCCCACTTCCTCAGGTACATACTGGTTGAAAATCAAGCGACCTGCAACGGTATCAATGATTTTTTCAACCAACTGACCATTTTCATCCCGGGTTTTCACCTTACACTTAATGAATGCATGCTGCGAAAGTCGGCCTTCATTGAGTGCGATGATCACTTCTTCTTCGCCGTAGAAAGTCATCCCTTCGCCCAATACAGGCTCTTCTGGAGTTGACTTTTTGCCTTTGGTCACATAGTATAGACCCAAAACCATGTCCTGCGAAGGAACGGTGATTGGCGCGCCATTGGCTGGGTTGAGGATATTGTGTGATGAAAGCATCAATGTGGAAGCTTCCAAGATCGCTTCGTGACCAAGTGGTACGTGCACCGCCATCTGGTCACCGTCAAAGTCGGCGTTGAAGGCAGTACAAACCAATGGGTGAAGCTGGATCGCTTTTCCTTCGATCAGTTTTGGTTGGAATGCCTGAATACCCAATCGGTGCAATGTCGGAGCACGGTTGAGCAATACAGGGTGTCCTTTCAATACGTTTTCAAGGATATCCCAAACGACTGGGTCTTTCCTGTCAACGATCTTCTTGGCGGATTTTACAGTCTTGACAATACCTCTTTCGATCAGCTTCCTGATGATAAATGGCTTGAACAATTCAGCCGCCATGTTTTTTGGCAAACCACATTCATGCAATTTCAATTCCGGACCGACTACGATAACCGAACGGCCAGAGTAATCCACCCTTTTGCCGAGGAGGTTTTGTCTGAATCGACCTTGCTTACCTTTGAGCATGTCGGAAAGCGACTTCAGAGCCCTGTTTCCGTCAGATCTTACTGCATTGACTTTTCTTGAGTTGTCAAACAAGGAATCGACTGCTTCCTGCAACATCCTTTTTTCGTTTCTCAAGATAACCTCAGGTGCCTTGATGTCAATCAGCCTCTTAAGACGGTTATTTCTGATAATCACCCTTCTGTAAAGGTCATTCAAGTCGGATGTGGCGAAACGACCGCCATCCAAAGGAACGAGCGGGCGCAATTCTGGTGGAATAACAGGAACCATTCTCACTACCATCCACTCGGGACGGTTTTCAATTCTGGTCCTTGCTTCACGGAATGCCTCAACAACCTTGAGACGCTTCAATGCCTCAGCCTTTCTTTGCTGAGAAGTATCGGTCGCGGCTTGGTGTCTAAGGCTATAGGAAAGATCATCCAGGTCCAAACGGGAAAGGAGCATTTCAAGCGCTTCTGCACCCATCTTGGCAATGAATTTATTCGGATCCTCGTCGTCAAGCATGTGGTTTTCCTTTGGAAGCTTGTCGATAATGTCCAAATACTCGTCTTCGGTCAAGAAATCAAGGTATTGTACACCGTCTTCAGCTTTGATTCCTGGCTGTACCACCACATACCTTTCGTAGTAAACGATCTGATCCAATTTCTTGGTAGGTAACCCCAACAGGTAGCCGATTTTATTGGGAAGCGATTTGAAATACCAGATATGGGCAACAGGAACCACCAATTCTATATGGCCCATTCTCTCCCTTCTGACCTTCTTTTCAGTCACTTCCACGCCACATCTGTCGCAGATAATACCTTTATATCTTATGCGCTTGTATTTACCACAATGACATTCCCAGTCTTTGACAGGCCCGAAAATCCTTTCACAGAACAAACCACCCATCTCTGGCTTGTAGGTTCTGTAATTGATGGTTTCAGGCTGGGTTACTTCACCATGGGAGCTATCCAGAATGGATTCTGGAGAAGCCAAGCTGATCGTGACCCGGGAAAAGTCAATGTTGAGTTTTTTGTTTTTTCTGAACGCCATAATTGTCGAAGAAATATGTGAAGGGCCTGACGGCCCATTGAATTTGAATTAATCGAGGGTAATCTCAAGAGCAAGACCTCTCAGTTCGTGAACCAATACATTGAAGGATTCAGGGATATTTGGCTTCGGAAGGTTTTCACCCTTCACGATTGCCTCGTATGCCTTCGCCCTACCAACGACGTCATCAGATTTCACGGTCAAGATTTCCTGCAACACATGGGATGCACCAAACGCTTCGAGCGCCCATACTTCCATTTCCCCGAACCGCTGTCCACCAAACTGGGCTTTACCACCCAAAGGCTGCTGCGTGATGAGAGAGTAAGGACCGATGGAACGTGCGTGCATCTTGTCATCGACCAAGTGACCCAATTTCAACATGTAGGTAATCCCCACGGTTACTGGCTGGTCAAACATTTTACCAGTAAGACCGTCGTACAAATAGGTACGTCCATATGCCGGAAGACCTGCTTCTGCCAATTCGGCCGAAACTTCTTCCATTGTAGCTCCGTCGAAAATCGGAGTAGCATACTTCTTGCCCAACTTGTACCCTGCCCAAGCAAGTACGGTCTCATAAATCTGACCGATGTTCATCCTTGAAGGTACACCGAGTGGGTTGAGGACGATATCCATCGGGGTTCCGTCCTCCAAGAATGGCATATCCTCTTCTCTCACGATTCGGGCGACAATACCTTTGTTTCCGTGACGGCCAGCCATTTTGTCACCAACCTTAAGCTTGCGCTTTTTCGCGATATACACTTTTGCAAGCTGTACGATTCCAGCAGGCAATTCATCTCCAACCTCCAAGGTAAACTTGTCTCGTTTGAACCTTCCTGAGATTTCGTTTCTTGCATTCACATAGTTTTTGACCAGTTTTTGGATCAAGCCATTTGTATGCGCGTCGTCTGTCCAGTCGTCAAGAACGATATCGGAAATCAAGTTCGCTTCCTCAGGGACGTTGTAGTTAGACTCGTCACGGTAAGGATTTTTAGCAGGAAAGAGGTTCTGCTCGATATTTTTCAAGTTGAACTTAACCCCCTTGCTGATGATCTCATCGCCGAATTTATGCTTTACGCCTTGAGAGGTCTTTCCATCCAGCAACGTGACCAACTTATTGATCATCTTTGCACGGATACCTAGGAGATCCTTGGCGTATTTGCCTTTCAATTTTTCGACTTCTGCTTTGGATTTTGCGCGAAGGTCTTTGTCCTTCTTAGGCCTAGAGAACAGCTTGGTTTCGATCACAACGCCGCTTAGAGAAGGGGATGCCTTCAAAGAAGCATCCTTCACATCACCTGCCTTGTCACCGAAGATCGCACGAAGAAGTTTCTCTTCCGGAGTTGGATCAGTTTCACCTTTTGGTGTGATTTTACCGATAATGATATCACCCTCTTTAACTTCAGCACCGATTCTGATGATACCGTTCTCATCAAGATTTTTAACGGCCTCTTCAGATACGTTTGGAATTTCAGAAGTCAATTCTTCCTCACCACGCTTCGTGTCCCTTACTTCAAGTTGGAATTCTTCTATGTGGATTGAAGTGAAGATATCCTCACGAACAACGCGCTCAGAAATTACGATCGCATCCTCGAAGTTGTAACCTTGCCATGGCATGTAGGCAACCCTGAGGTTTTTACCCAATGCCAATTCACCTTTATTGGTAGAATAGCCTTCCACCAAGACCTGGCCTTTTTTTACTTTTTGTCCTTTCAAAACCAAAGGAGTCAAGTTGATGGTTGTGTCTTGGTTGGTACGACGGAATTTGACCAATTCGTAGGTTTTGTATTCATTGGTGAAATTCACCAAAAGATCGTCCTGAGTCAGGTCGTATTTGATTGTGATCTTATTGGCATCGACAAATTCGACAACACCATCAGCTTCTGCCAAAACCAAAGCCCTTGAATCGATGGCAGCTTTATACTCGAGACCTGTACCAACGATAGGTGCTTCTGGCTTCAACAAAGGAACTGCCTGACGTTGCATGTTGGATCCCATCAAGGCCCGGTTGGCATCATCGTGCTCCAAGAACGGAATCAGCGAAGCGGCCACAGACACGATTTGGTTTGGAGCTACGTCCATGTAGCTGATCGCAGACGGCTCCAACACAGGGAAATCGCCTTCGAATCTTGCTTTTACCTTCTCATTGATGAAGTTCCCTTTTTCGTCCAATGGAGCATTTGCCTGAGCAATGTTGTTGTCATCCTCTTCTTCCGCAGTCAGGAATACAATGTCCTTAGAATCCATGGAAACTTTACCGTCCTTCACTTTTCTATAAGGAGTCTCCAAGAATCCCATGGAGTTCACTTTTGCATGCACGCAAAGTGATGAAATCAGACCAATGTTTGGACCTTCCGGAGTTTCGATCGTACAAAGACGACCATAGTGCGTGTAGTGAACGTCACGGACTTCAAATCCAGCCCTTTCCCTTGAAAGACCACCTGGACCGAGGGCTGAAAGCCTTCTTTTGTGGGTCAGTTCGGCCAATGGATTTGTTTGGTCCATGAACTGGGAAAGCTGATTTGTACCAAAGAATGAGTTGATCACTGAGGACAGGGTCCTTGCATTGATCAAATCAACAGGTTTGAAATCCTCATTGTCACGAACATTCATCCGCTCTCTAATCGTCCTGGCCATTCTCGCCAGACCAACACCGAACTGGCTGTACAATTGCTCACCCACAGTCCTAACCCTTCTGTTACTCAAGTGGTCAATATCATCTACTACCGCTTTTGAGTTGATCAAGCCGATCAAATACTTGACGATGCTAATGATATCTTCAGTCGTCAACACGATTTTCTCCGGGTCGATATCCAAGGAAAGCTTCTTGTTGATCCTGTACCTACCGACTTCACCCAAATCATAGCGCTTGTCGGAGAAGAACAACCCGTGAATAACCTCGCGCGCAGTTGCTTCGTCCGGTGCTTCAGTATTTCTCAATTGACGGTAGATTACTTCAACCGCCTCTTTTTCAGAGTTTGAGTTATCCTTTTGGAGTGTGTTATATATGATGGAAAAATCAGCCACGTTCACATCTTCCCTGTGCAGGATGATCGACTTCGCGCTCGACTCCATAATCATCTGAATATCTTCATCTGTCAGAATTGAATCCCTTTCCAGCAGAACTTCATTTCTGTCAATAGAAACCACCTCACCGGTATCTTCATCAACGAAATCCTCAACCCAAGTTTTCAACACCCTTGCGGCCAATTTCCGTCCGGTGATTTTCTTGAGGTTGTTTTTGGTTGCTTCAATCTCCTCCGAAAGACCAAACAGGTCGAGGATCTCTTTATCCGAACCAAACCCAATCGCCCTCAACAAGGTAGTTACCGGGAATTTCTTTTTCCGGTCGATGTAGGCATACATGACATTGTTGATGTCAGTCGCAAACTCAATCCAGCTGCCCTTGAATGGAATGATCCGAGCTGAATAAAGTTTGGTTCCGTTAGTGTGCTTGCTTTGCGCAAAGAACACACCCGGTGACCGGTGCAATTGGGAAACAATTACACGTTCGGCCCCATTGATCACAAATGAGCCCTTCTCGGTCATGTAGGGAAGGTTACCCAAGAAAACTTCTTGCTCTATCGTCTCGAAATCTTCATTGTCTTCATCATGACAGAGCAACCTTAGTTTAGCTTTCAAAGGAACGGAATAGGTCAATCCCCTATCGATACATTCCTCAACGCTATATTTTGGTGGATCTACCGTGTAGTCGATAAATTCAAGGGTGAAATTTTCCCTGGAGTCAGAGATCGGGAAATTCTCAGAGAACACCTTGAAAAGACCGTCCTGTCTCCTTCTCTCGGCCGGAGTATCCAATTGAAAAAAGTCCTTGAATGATTGTAATTGGATATCTAGGAAATCAGGATAGTCTTTGACTACCTTAATAGATGAGAAACTTTTCCTTTCAGTTTGATTCTGGATAGCCAAGGCAGTATATGTTTTTGGTGAAAATAACTAATAGAAAGCGACAATTTTCGCTTGGAATAGTGCAATTTTTAACCTGCGCACAAACAGGAAAAGACCTGACTATACAGTCAGGTCTAAATCCATACCCTTTCCCTTTGGAAAAGGCGAATCAAATTACTTGATTTCGACTTCAGCTCCAGCTTCTTCCAAAGACTTCTTCAAAGCTTCAGCTTCGTCTTTAGCAACGCCTTCTTTCACTGCTTTTGGAGCACCGTCTACCAAGTCTTTTGCTTCTTTCAAGCCAAGACCGGTCAACTCTTTCACCAGCTTCACAACAGCCAATTTCTGACCGCCAGCAGCTTTAAGGATTACGTCGAAGGAAGTTTTCTCTTCTACTTCAGCAGCGGCACCAGCGCCACCACCAGCAGCAGGAGCGGCAACGGCAACAGCAGCAGCTGCAGGCTCAATGCCATACTCGTCCTTCAAAATATCAGCCAATTCTTTTACTTCTTTTACAGTCAAGTTTACCAACTGATCAGCAAGTTGTTTAAGATCTGCCATTGTATTATTATTTAAATTGTTGATTTTTAATTAAATGATGTTTGAAAATGATTATTCTTTTTCAGAAAGAGTCTTGACTAGGCCAGCCAAGGTGTTTTGTCCTGATTGAAGTGCAGAGACCAAATTCTTCATTGGTGACTGTAGCAATCCAATAAGTTCGCCAAGAAGCTCTTGCTTAGACTTGATGTTGGAGAGGAACTCCAACTGATCTTCGCCTAGAAACACATCTGAATCGATGGAAGCTCCTTTGAAAACGGGTCTTGTTTCTTTCTTGCCCATCTTCTTTCTGAAGTCCAAAAGGATATTAGCAGGAAGCTTTCCACTCTCTTTGGTGAAGATAATTCCTGAGAATCCTTTTAGCGCCACTTTGGAAAATTCGGTATAATCTCCACCGAGGTTTTCCAAGGCTTTTTTGATTAGGGTGTTTTTGTAAACCTTGTACTCTACACCTTTCTCAAAACATGTTCTTCTAAAAGCATTTACCTGCGCTACTGTGAATCCTGATGCATCAGTAACATAGAAGTAAGGGTTTTCTTTCAACTTCTCGGTAAGACTTTCGATTATCTCTAATTTTTCTTCTCTAGTCATGATCAGATACCTTGAAAACTGCCTTTATCTATTTTAATGCTCGGAGACATCGTGCTGGAAAGGTGTATACTCTTGAAGTAAGTACCTTTGGACGTCGAAGGTTTCAGCCTGGAAATAGTGTTAACCAATTCTTTCACGTTGTCCTGGATTTTTTCAGGATCAAAGGAAACTTTCCCAACACTTGCGTGAATAATACCAGTTTTATCAACTTTGAAGTCGATCTTACCAGCTTTCACTTCCTTTACTGCTTTGCCAACCTCCAAAGTCACAGTTCCAGATTTTGGGTTTGGCATGAGACCTCTTGGACCCAAAACCCTTCCCAATCTACCGACTTTCGCCATTACGTTTGGTGTGGTGATGATGACATCAATGTCTGTCCATCCACCTTCGATCTTAGCGATATAATCATCTAGACCCACATGATCTGCTCCAGCGTCCTTCGCTTCCTGTTCTTTGTCAGGAGTGCAGAGTACGAGTACCCTGATGTCCTTTCCTGTCCCATGAGGCAAGGCCACTACGCCTCTAACCATTTGGTCAGCCTTTCTAGGATCGACTCCCAAGCGGATGTCAACATCCACAGAGGCGTCGAACGTAGCATTCGTGATTTCCTTGATCAAAGAAGAAGCGTCCTCTAAGGAGTAATGCTGGCTCTGGTCGTACTTAGAGAGAGACTCTTTTTGTTTTTTCGTTAACTTAGCCATAATTGTAATTTTATTCCTCCCAAGGGGCTTTTCCTGAAACAGTAATACCCATACTTCTAGCGGTACCTGCGATCATTTTCATGGCAGATTCCACTTTGAAAGCGTTCAAGTCAGGCATTTTCACCTGCGCAATATCCCTTACTTGATCCCAAGTGACGGAACCGACTTTTTTCCTGTTTGGCTCTGCTGAACCACCTTTGATTTTCGCGGCATCTAGCAACAGGTTTGCTGCTGGAGGCGTCTTTACTACGAATTCAAATGATTTGTCAGAAAAAACAGTAATCAAAACCGGCAATACCTGACCCATTTTGTCTTGGGTCCTGGCATTGAATTGCTTACAGAACTCCATGATGTTCAAACCCTTGGAACCAAGGGCCGGACCAATTGGAGGTGATGGATTTGCCTGGCCACCTTTCACCTGTAATTTCACATAACCAGTGATTTCCTTAGCCATTTTTAATCTTGTTTTTCTACTTGTATAAAGTTTAACTCAACTGGTGTATTCCGACCGAAGATCTTAACCATAACATTAAGTTTCTTCTTGTCTTCAAACACCTCTTCAATTGTCCCGGCAAAACCACTGAAGGGACCGTCCATTACTTTAACGGTCTCTCCCACTATAAATGGTGTCTCAAGCTTCACGGCAAACTCATCAATCTGCTCAACACGACCCAAGATCCTGTTGACTTCAGACTGCCGTAATGGTTCAGGGGTTTTGGAAGCTCCCCCCTGGTTTGATCCTAGAAAACCGATAACACCGGGAATACTCGTTATCACGTGATTAGCTTCACCATGGGTAAGATCCGCATTGACAAGGACGTAGCCAGGAAAGAAATTACGTTCCCGTACTCGTTTTTTGCCGTTGCGCATCTCGTAAACTTTTTCGGACGGAATCAAAACTTCAGGAATATATTCCTCAAGTTTTTGACGGACAATCTCGTTATCCAAGTAAGACTTGGTCTTCTTTTCTTGTCCGGCTACCACCCTAAGCACGTACCACTTATGTTCAGCCATCAGTATTAACTTCGATTAGAATAGATCGTAAAACCACTTCATTAAATTCTCGAATCCCAAGTCAATCACCCCAATAACCAACGCAAAAATAAGCGAGGCGACCAAGACCAAAACAGCACTGTTTTGCAGAAATGAATAGGAAGGCCAAGTGACCTTGTTTTTCATCTCGTCGATAGATTCGATAACAAAACTTTTAATATTCATGGTTACTACATTGTTTGCACGGGCAGAGAGATTCGAACTCCCATCAACGGTTTTGGAGACCGCTATTCTGCCATTGAACTATGCCCGTATGAATTTTTGGTCCCCAAAAGGAACGCAAAGGTAGTTATTATGGAATAGAGAAACAAATGCGATCCCAAAAAAAATTCAGGATCGCATTTGATATATTGAGTCTGTGAATTCTTAGTCAAGAATTTCAGTCACCTGACCAGCACCTACGGTTCTACCACCTTCACGGATAGCGAAACGAAGACCTTTCTCCAGGGCAACTGCGTTCAACAGGTTCACTTCGATAGTGATATTGTCACCTGGCATAACCATCTCAACATTCTCAGGAAGTTTGATTTCGCCCGTCACGTCAGTAGTTCTCAAATAGAACTGTGGACGATATTTGTTGAAGAATGGAGTGTGACGACCACCTTCTTCTTTTGAAAGGACGTAAACTTCAGCCTTGAAGTGAGCGTGTGGCTTTACAGAGTTAGGCTTGCAAATGATCATCCCTCTTCTGATCTGAGTTTTTTCGATACCTCTCAACAAAAGACCAACGTTGTCACCTGCTTCTCCTCTGTCAAGGATTTTGCGGAACATTTCCACACCGGTAACAGTAGACTTCAAACCTTGAGCGCCCATACCGATGATGTCAACTGGATCACCAGAGTTGATAACACCTCTTTCGATTCTACCAGTAGCAACGGTACCCCTACCAGTGATAGAGAATACGTCTTCAACAGGCATCAAGAAGTCTTTGTCGATCAAACGCTCTGGGATTGGAATATACTCATCCACAGCGTTCATCAATTCCATCACAGTAGCTTCCCACTTTGGCTCGCCATTGAGTGCACCAAGCGCAGAACCAGCGATAACTGGAATATCGTCACCTGGGAATTCATAGAATGAAAGCAGTTCTCTGATCTCCATTTCCACAAGCTCAAGAAGCTCAGGGTCATCCACCATATCAACTTTGTTCATGAAAACAACTAGAGCTGGTACACCTACCTGACGAGCAAGAAGGATGTGCTCTCTTGTTTGAGGCATCGGTCCGTCAGTTGCAGCTACCACAAGGATAGCACCGTCCATCTGTGCAGCACCAGTAACCATGTTTTTCACATAGTCAGCGTGACCTGGGCAGTCAACGTGCGCATAGTGTCTCTTCTCAGTCTGATACTCCACGTGAGAAGTATTGATTGTGATACCTCTTTCTTTTTCTTCAGGAGCGTTGTCGATAGAAGAGAAATCTCTTAATTCAGAAAGACCTTTTTTAGCCAATACTGTAGTAATGGCAGCAGTCAAGGTAGTCTTTCCATGGTCTACGTGACCAATCGTACCGATATTTACGTGCGGTTTGGAACGGTCAAAGGTTGCTTTTGCCATGCTTGAAAATCCTCAGTTTTAGTTAAAGATATGAATTAGTTAAATGTGCCATTGTTGTATGAGCCAACGACGGGATTTGAACCCGTGACCCCTTCCTTACCAAGGAAGTACTCTACCCCTGAGCTACGTCGGCTAATAAACACCCTATGCTATAAAAGCATAGAGCGGGAGACGAGGCTCGAACCCGCGACCTGCAGCTTGGAAGGCTGCCGCTCTACCAACTGAGCTACTCCCGCTTTTAAATTGCAGCGCAAAGGTATTGATTTTTTTGCATTCTGCAATCAGTGGGGGAAACAGGATTCGAACCTGTGAAGACATACGTCAACGGATTTACAGTCCGTCCCAGTTGGCCGCTTTGGTATTCCCCCAACTGCTTTTTAGTTAATTTTTTCGACTGTTTTGAAGCCTAGTAAACTTAACGGATGGCAAAATTATACCCTTTTGCCAAAGATTCAAAATAAAGCAAAAATTTTTCCGAGTATTTTTCGGGCCCAAAAAATAATCCTATAAAAATCAAGGGATTACTTCTCATCGAGGTATTGTGACAGAAACATTTCCTCGTACCTCTTCGCCAATGGATCTTTCTCTTGGGCGTAAATCTCCTTCGCAAGGTCTAGTACGCCTGGCTGGTCAATAAACCCGAAAAGCCCCATAAAAGCCCCAATTCTTACATAGTTGGCGCGGTCGTTCTTCGCTATGCTGGACAATTTTTCGATAGCGATGTTGCTATCATCGGTGGCCACGGAGGAGAAATACTCGCTGAAATACCCAAGGAAGTAGTAACGATTTTCCCCATTCAGCTGATCGAGTTTTTCACTAAACCAAGCTGATTTTCCGGCAGTTTCCTCCGATAAATAATAACCTGCCAAAGCGACCAGCATACGGATGTTCTTTTCATTCTCAAACCTCCCGGCGATTTCCTCTCGGTTGACATTGTTCTCATTTTCCAAATAGGCCGACAACGCTGCCCCGGCAACATAGTAGGACGGATGATTGATCCACCTCAAGAAGTCATTCGCATATTTATCAGCATCCATCACCGACAGCAACTCAATGGCGCCTAGCCTCACGGTGTTTTTCGGATCATTTTCCGCCATTTGGTAAATGGTCTCCTCAAGTCCTTCGATTTCGAGCAGCCAATTTGGATTTTCAGCAATTCCAATTAAAGCCATTTCTCGAATAGACCAAAAGCTGTCCTTGAGTGCGGCGGCTACGATTTCCCTTACTCCTTCATCTGAAGCAAACATGCTTTTCAAGCTGTCCAACGCTTCATATCGCGCAATACCAAGCGTCGAAGCCTGAAATTGATTGATGAAATGCTGCTTCCCACGACTAGTTTTTTTCACAGCCAACAGGTCGACTGCTTCATCTACCATCAGTAAGTCAACAGGTTCCCCGTTTTCAATCGCAAATTGCTGCCACGCTTTATCAATTACCAGCTCCTTTTCGCGTCGTTCTCCATTTATATACCAACTCACCTTGAATGGAATCCGGTACAAAGGAGTTGTTGAGAAATCCTGACGCTGGGAAACTGTAAGCAGCAGGTTATCTTCCTGGCTATAATCCACCTCATATTCCAATATCGGATGCCCGGAAGCCAAAAACCATTGGTTAAAGAACCAATTCAGATCGAGTCCCGTGACTTCCTCAAAAGCAATCCGGAGATCATGGACTTCAACGGATTGAAACGCATGTTTTTTCAAATAATGATTCAACGATTTGAAGAACGCCTCATCTCCCAAATGTCTACGCAACATATGAAGTATCGCACCTCCCTTGGCATAGGAATGACTGTCAAACATGTCGTCAGGTTTGTCATGATAAAAGCGGATTAAATCTTCCTGCTTTACCTCCGCCTCATCCAAATAGGTTTCGATTTCCGAAACGTGATGCAGATCAGCCTCATCCCGACCATTTTTGTACTCATACCAGAGGTATTCCGAATAGGTGGCAAACGCTTCATTCAGGGTTAAATTAGCCCAAGATTCAGTCGTAACGTAGTCTCCAAACCACTGATGGAAGAGTTCGTGGGCGATAATCCCGTCCCACTCCGAATCAATTGCCTCGCGCTCATTCAGATTGAGTTCCTCCATAAATATGGTGAGCGTGGTATTCTCCATCGCCCCAGTCACAAAATCCCTGACCACGACCTGATTGTAATGAGACCAAGGGTAGGGTACACCGAGAAGACTTGAAAAGTACGCTATCATCTCTGGCGTATTTTGGAAAACAATTTTTCCGCCCTTCTCAAATTCCGGCTCGACGTAGTAATTCACCGGCATACCATCCCAACTGTCTTTGATTTCGACAAAATCACCAACTGCTATCGCAGCTAAATAAGGTGCATGTGCCAGGGCAAGTTTCCAATGGTCGGTCCTGGTTCCATCACCGTTTTCCTTGGATGACAACAGCTTCCCGTTACTCAAGGTCCGGTATTTCGAATCAACTGTCATTTTGATTTCTTGCGTTGCCCGCTCGTTTGGGCTATCTATCGTTGGAAACCATTTGGAATTATACTCCGTCTCCCCTTGAGTCCAAATCTGCGTGGGCTTACCAGGTTTTGATTGAGGATTAACAAAATAGATTCCTTTGGTATCCGTGATTGCTGAACCGGCCGCCGTTGTGTTTTTATTTGGAAAAGCAGTGTATTTGATACGGACCTGAATCGTATCGTTTGCTGAATAGGATTTTGGTAAATAAGCTGTGACCTTTCGTTCGTTGTAATAAAAATTAAGCTCAGTAGATCTGCCTTCTTCAAGCAAACCAAACGCATGGATTTCGAAATCCTTCGCGTCCAACACCACGGTTTTCTGAGGGAAAAAATAGGGTTTCAAGGTCAAAACGGCTTCACCGACGACGGTTTCATTTCCATAATCAAATCGTAAGTCCAATGCTGTATGCAACAAATCAAAATCCCGAGTCCTACTTGCCCGATACTCACTGATTTCACTTTCGAGACGTCTAATTATTTGTTCGTCCGATTCCCTAGGCTGCTGCTGCGCCAAGGAATCCACCACGACCATCGAGCTATCGTTCGTTGAAGAAACCTCCGTTTGGCTTGTCTTACAGGCCAAACTTGCAAAAAAGAAAGATGCGATTATTGAATTAGTTATAAATCTATTGCTACCCATGCATTTTGGAGATAAGTCGTATATTTGGCGCAAAATAATTGAAATGTACACAGCAACCATCAGCGAGTCAGTTTTTGAGGTACAAAAATCGAAAGACCAATGGCTTGTCGGACAAGAAGTACAAGATTGGCAATTGACCAAAGTGAGGGACCGACACTACCACTTGCTGCACCAAAATCAGTCCTTCAAAGTTGAATTGATACAAATAGATGAAGAGTCCAAGACGGTCATTTTGAAACTCAACAATAAACTGGCCGAAATCCAGCTCAAGGACAAATTTGATTTGCTTTTGGAAAAGCTAGGAATGAATTTTTCTAAGGGCACTGCCCCACAAGATCTCAAAGCACCGATGCCCGGTTTGATTTTTGATATCAAAGTGATGGAAGGCGACGCCGTCAAAAAAGGAGATGCCCTGTTGGTATTGGAAGCGATGAAAATGGAAAATATCCTCAAATCCCCGAGCGACGGGGTGGTCAAATCAATTAAAATCAAAAAGGGCGAAAGTGTCGAGAAAAATCAGGTGCTGATCCAATTTTAGCGGGAATTGGGTTTAGATTCTTGACTTAAGCATATATATTTGTCGGATTTATCGAAATTTCTACAGGATTCAAACCTCCTTTTTCAAACTCAAAAGACCAATGAAGTACAAAAGAATATTGCTGAAGCTGAGCGGCGAGGCTCTCATGGGCGAGAAAAAATACGGCATCGATTCCAACAGACTTGAGCAGTACGCACAGGAAATCAAAAAAATTAAGGACTTGGGTGTCGAGATCGCGATCGTCATCGGGGGAGGCAATATTTTCAGAGGCGTCCAGGCAGAGAGGACGGGAATTGACCGGGTTCAAGGAGATTACATGGGAATGCTAGCGACATTAATCAATGCAATGGCACTACAAAGTTCTTTGGAACAAAATGGCATGTATACCCGCCTCATGTCTGGCATCAAGGTCGAAAGCGTTTGCGAACCCTTTATCAGAAGAAGGGCAATTAGGCATTTGGAAAAAGGAAGAATTGTGATTTTCGGCGCTGGAATAGGGAATCCCTATTTCACTACAGATTCCACGGCCGCGCTTAGGGCAATTGAAATCGAAGCTGACGTGGTATTGAAAGGTACCCGCGTAGATGGAGTCTATACCGCCGATCCTGAGAAGGACAAGAGTGCGACGAAATACGGCACGCTGTCATTCCAAGAGGCGTATGAAAAAAACCTCAACATTATGGACATGACGGCATTTACACTATGCCAAGAAAACAACCTTCCAATCATTGTATTTGACATGAACGTACCCGGCAACCTCGAAAACCTTGTCAAAGGAGAGGAAATCGGCACTTTAATATCATCCAACTAATCCAGAAAGACATGGAAGAAATTCAACTATACCTGGAAGAAGCAAAAGAACTGATGCAAAAAGCGGTCAACCACACTTCTGCCGAACTGGTGAAAATCCGTGCGGGTAAAGCAATGCCAAATTTGCTTGACGGCATCATGGTATCGTACTACGGCTCCCCAACGCCACTTCAGCAAGTATCCTCAGTCAATACACCCGACGCGAGGACTTTGACAATCAAGCCTTGGGAGCGAAACCTCATCGGGGAGATAGAAAAAGCCATCATCAATTCGGATTTGGGCCTTGCACCTCAAAACAATGGCGAAATGGTCATACTTACCATTCCCCCACTGACAGAGGAGCGCCGGAAACAATTGGTGAAATTGGCCAAACAAGAAACAGAGGCTGGTAAAGTTTCCGTAAGGACTATCAGAAAAGAAACCAATGATTCTCTTAAGAAATTGCAGAAGGACGGAGCCTCAGAGGACGACATCAAACGCGCCGAAGAAGTGGTCCAAAAGTATACGGACCAGTATTCCGCCAAAATCGATGAGTTGTTGGTGAAAAAAGAGCATGAGATCTTGACTGTCTGATCTCACACAGAATCATCGATCCAAAACAAAGCGGGCCAAGTCGGTCCGCTTTTTTGTTTTTCGCCCTAAAGACACCTCCAAGCCAGGACCCGCTATGGTATTCCAAGCGTGCCCACGATTAATTGAAAAATCCATCGTGTTACTGTCCTGATTTTCAAAGGTTTTTGTACTGAATGTTTTTGGAAAAAACAAAAAAGTGAAAAAACGAATGCCTGGGAATGTGTCTTTCGAAAATATTTTGAAAAAAAATTCACCTAAAAATCCGCTTTAAGAATCGAAATTTGATTGTCACAAACGGATATTTGCTTTTCATTTTTTGAACCTTTTTAACCCCCGAAAAAAGCTTTGTTTTTGAAATGCAATGCTCTAAATTTCAACTGTTTCGAAAAGAAATCTCCTTCAGTCCAATCGAAACAAACCAAAAAAAATCACCCACCCTTAGCCTCTCAAACTGGCGGCTAAACAACATTCAAGGTTATGAAAATAGGAATCTTAGGCGGCACCAAGTTGTCAGCCACACTCGGAAACAAGTTGCTTAACTCCAATCAGACCGTTGTATTTGGTGTCAGGGAAGACTTCGTCACCAAGGACATCGAATGGAAAATCCTCAACATGCATCTAGACAAGGTGTTTAGCTTTGAAAAAGCGATTGAGATGTCGGATGTACTATTGATTTGCTGCGAAAACGAGCACCTCCCAAAAGTATGCTCAGCGATGGAAAGATCTGATTTGGGCTGCAAAATCATCATCGACTGCACCAATGGCGCCTACACCAAAGATTTCTGCTGCAATACCCAGTTGATCCAAAAAAGCATTGGCGACCAGAAGCTTTTCAAAGCCTTCAATAACCTCGGGATAGACTATCCAAAATCCGATCCGATGGGTTTGGTGAAGGAAACTTACTATTGCGGCCCCAACTCCATCGAAAAGATCAGTGTCAAAAAGATCATCGAGTGGGTCGGATTCAAGCCAGTTGATGCTGGCGATCTTGACAATGCTTTGCTGTTGGAAGCTTTCTATCACCTCCGAAAAACGATCTCCTTCCAGAGACCTGAGAAAATGGATTACCATTTTAAGTTGATTACGGTCTGAAACACAGGCCGGCAACGATTCAGCTTAGCGAATATCCCCGCTGTTCCATAATTCTGAAAAAAAGGATATGCGCCATATTGCGCGCATGTTCCTTGGCATAGTCCGCATTTTTTCCTTCGAAATGTTCATGGATCGTGCCGAACCACAATTCAAGCCAATTTCCAAAATGCTCCTGACCGATGATGCCTCCGGTGTCTCGGTCCATTTTTTTGTGTACAGGAACAGGACTGAATTTCCCGGCCCCAGGGCCTGTCTGCAAGAGAACCATCTCCCAAAAATCCGTCAATCGCTCGAGATGTGTCTCCCAATCCTCCACAACCTGGTTGAAAATCGGACCCAAACGCCCATGTAGCCGGACTTTGGCGTAAAATGACCTAACCAATACCGAAACATCTTGTCGTCCTAGGATATCCGGTTTCATTGTACTTTTTCTTTCAAAATTGGCTGGAGTACTTCTGTAGATCCGTCGATATCCGCCGGAATAGGTAATCCCAAAATTTGGCAGATCAGCGGATACACATGTACGTTTTCAAAAGTCTCTATCTTAAAGCCGGGTCGTATCTGAGGTCCATTCGCATAGAAAATCCCGTGCATGTCCTTGTACTCCGGACTGTAGCCATGCTCGCCGAATACCTTTGTGCCAAAACGCGCGGAGCGTTGTTGGTATTTGACCATGTCTGAGGCCGTGGCCAGGTAATAGCCCAAATCTGCCATAATCAATATATCCCCCATCCGCTTTCCAAATTTGTCGACATTCTTGTAAAACGTCTTGTCAGACACTTTGTCGACCTTTATCGGCAAGGGAAACTTTCTCAATTCTTCCAAAACCAGATCGGCCGAGGAGGGATCGTCCAAGTAGACATGGGCAAGGGAACCATTGTTGACCACTTTTCCTTGGATTCCTTTGGTCATTTGATCCAGGTCAACCAAGTTTCCGATCGGCACATTGGTCATACCGTGATCAGACACGATGACGACTGTGATCGGAAGATCAAGACTCTTCAAGCCTTCGAAAAGTGATCCTAATTCCCTGTCCAGCTTCTGAAGTTTCTTGGACAATTGCGCATCATTGTCAGGACCATACATGTGACCCACATCGTCCATGTCCGAAAAATACATGGTTATCAACCGCGGTCGATCGGCTTCAGGTAACTGTAGCCATTCCAGGACTTTCCCGACCCTTGTCAGGTTGGGCACGTTGCCGTCATAGACATAGTAAAAGCTGGGAAGAGTCCCCTTGATCGCAGTCTCTGAACCCACGAAGAAAAAACTTGCAGATTTGACTCCATGTTGTTCGGCCTGAACCCACAGCGGAGTCCCGGCATACCAATAGGGGTCGTGAACGATTGGTTTGTTTCCGATTGAATACACTTGGCCTTTTTCAGGATCGAAAAACGAGTTATTCACAAGCCCGTTATTCTCTGGTCTCATACCTGTTGCGACCGCATAGTGGCTTGGAAAGGTCTTTGTAGGAAAGGACGATATCATCGATTTGGCAGCGGTGCCGGCGGCGATAAACCGGCTGAGGTTTTCGGGTTGAAAACGATCCACATAATCATACCTGAAACCATCCAATGATATCAAGATCACGTAATTTTGATTCTCCTGCGCGATTGTCTTTAGACAGAAAAAGCAAAATACGATCAGCTGAAGGCCTATTTTGAACATTGAAGTCACATCGAAAAAGGGTGGGCTTTTTCTGTTTTTTTGAGATTAAACTTTCGGTTCTTGTTGGCTGAGGCAGTGGAAACTTCCCAATCCCCAAATGATATCCAAGGAATCAATGCCAATGACTTTGCGATCCTTGAAACAGGTACTGAGGATATCCAATGCGACCGCATCATTTGGATCACGGAATGTGGGCACAATGACCGCGTGGTTGGCAATGTAGAAATTGGCATAGGAGGCAGGCAGTCGTTGGTCTTCATACACAACGGGGCCCGGCATCGGCAATTCGACGACATTCATTTGCTTGCCGTTCTCCAGCCTCAGCCTGTGAAGAAGGTGCAAATTCTCCTGCAAAACGGCATAATTCTCATCCGACCTATTTTGCTCCACGACGGTGACCACAGTGTCCTCATTCACAAAACGGGTCAAATCATCGATATGCCCGTCTGTGTCGTCTCCGATGATTCCATCCTTTAGCCAAAGGATATTTTCCACTCCGTAGTAGCCACGCAGGTACGACTCAATTTGGTCTTGATTGAGCTGTGGGTTTCTGTTGGGATTGAGCAAGCAGGCTTCCGAGGTCAGGAGTGTGCCTTTCCCGTTGAATTCCACCGAACCGCCTTCCATGATAATACCCGGTTGGAAGCAGGGTAAATTTCGGAATTCCGCGATTTTAATGGGAATCAGGTTGTCAAGGTCGTAGGGAGGATATTTATCTCCCCATGCATTGTACTTCCATTTGACCAACACTTTCTTTTTGGCTGCATTCGGATTGATCAAAAAGGCGGGGCCGTGGTCCCGGCACCACGCATCATTGGTAGGGAAAAAGTGGAAAAAGACCTTGGACAGATCTGCACCGGCGTTTTCCAAATGCCCCAAAGCAAATGATTTCATGGCTTCATCGGCCACGTTGATATGGACTTCCTCACCGACCGCGACCTGCTTGATAAACTCCGAATACGGACCAAAAACGGTATCGATCTTTCCGGGCCAAGAAGCCTCTTTGTGCGGCCAACTCAGCCAGGTAGCTGCATGCGGGGCAAACTCTGCCGGGAAAAAATATCCCAACTCCTTGGGTGTAATATTTCCGCTATCCGCCATTTCGAAGATATTCTTTGGCTGCAAATTAGTCTTCATCAATGAACCGCTTCAAAATGGGTGAATACGAATCAATTCGCCTGTCACGAAGAAACGGCCAATGTGTGCGGTACCTGTCGGAATTGTCCATGTCTAGCTCCTGCACATGGATTGTCTCCTTCTCGTGGTCAGCCTGGAAAAGAACCCTTCCGAAAGCATTTGTCACGAAGGAACCACCCCAGAATTTCATATCTCCTTCAAATCCAACCCTATTCACAGAAACTACAGGAACGCCATTAGCAACGGCGTGGGATCTTTGGATGGTTTGCCAAGCTTGGTATTGTTCTGAATTTGTGGCTTCATCCTGGGCAATGTTCCATCCGATTGCAGTGGGGTAAAAAAGCATTTCGGCACCCATCAGCGAAGTGATTCTTGCCGCCTCCGGATACCATTGGTCCCAGCAAATCAATACACCAATGGTGGCAAACTTGGTCTTGAAAACCTTGTAACCCATATCTCCCGGTGTGAAATAAAACTTCTCATAATAGCCGGGATCGTCCGGAATATGCATTTTTCGGTACTTGCCGAGGTAAGAACCATCGGCGTCCAATACCGCGGTGGTGTTGTGGTATAGGCCTTCCGCTCTTTTTTCAAACAAGGACGCTACAATTACCACACCCAATTCCTTTGCCAAAGGGGCAAGCGCATCGGTCGATGGTCCGGGAATACTCTCGGCCAATTTGAAGTTGTCGTGGTCTTCGACATCACAGAAATAGAGCGAGCGAAAAAGCTCTTGGAGGCAGACGATTTGTGCACCTTTGGCGGCTGCCTCTCGGATTCCGGAAATCGCTTTGGACATGTTCTCAGCCAAGTTTGACGAACACGAGGTCTGTACCAGTCCTACTTTGACGGTTCTTTTTCCCACTTTATCCAAGGTTTAAAGTTTGACAGTGTTTGAAGGGCACAAAATTAGCCCATTATTTATGAAAAATCAGTTCAATATCAATTTTTGAAAAAAACATAACAGTCCCGGGTAGACTTTTGCCGCCAGGCAAAAGATCAGTCCTTTCCTTCAATCCATTGTTCCAATAACCGATTGACCTCTGCAGGCTTTTCGATGCAGCTGCTATGTCCAGCACCCGGAATAAGGTGCAGCACCGCGTTTGGGATGGACATTTGGATAAATTTGGCCTTTTCAGGTTTGGTGGCCACATCCTCGTCTCCGACCACGACCATCGTAGGACAGGTAATGTTCTGAAGTTCTTTTTCAAGACCTTTTCGATAGATCACTCCTTCCACTGGACCTGTAATCGATCGTCTGTTAGACTTGAGCTCATTTTTCCAAAACTCGATTTCCTTTTGATTTTTGGGATTCCTCAACCAACTCTCCGCAAACATGATCGGCATGACTTGGCTTGCTATTGGCCCGAGTACCCCGACCCACTTCACCAATCCGTTTAGCATTTTGTATTTGGGTAGGTTTTCGACTGGCTCGGCGTTGGCAGAAGTCTCCAACAAAACCAGACTCTTGATCAAATCGGGGCGACGCGCCGCAAGACGCATGCCCACAAATCCACCCATTGACAAGCCAACAAAATGGACTGGTCCGTCGCATACTTCCATTATCAGGGCAGCTGCATCCTCATACAGCGTATCCATGTCAAAAGGGCCTCTGACCTCACTTTGCCCCTGTCCACGATGGTCGTAGGCAATGATTCGATGTTTTTTCCGTAAGTGCTGGACTTGGGCACGAAACATCTTATGGCTCCAAAGCAAACCATGGGAAAACACAATGGTCTCCTTTCCGCTACCGGATTCCTCAAAATACAAATTGACGCCGTTGGCTTGAATGTGTGGCATGTGTGACGTTTTGTACTGAAGGCTAACGACTCAATCGCTCATTTTGTTGGATCCAAAAAGCGCGCACCATGATCTTCTAGTATTCCAATCCGGGCTGGGTCAACCGTGCATTTTCTCTGGCCTTGTGTTGGTCCACGATTGTCTTTACGTCCTGAAGCAGCTTTTTCGCGTCGTATACAATGCCATCTTTCACGGTGTATTTGACGCCACCGACACGGATGGGTTCATTTTGATCGTTGATCCGAATTGCGCCAGTGCCATAGAGGACTTTTAGGTTTTGGATCGGATTTTCTTCCAAAATAACAAAATCTGCCAGCTTCCCGACTTCTACCGAACCTATCTCTTTGTCCATTCCCAGGGCTTCGGCCGCATGCAAGGTTGACGCACGGATCACCTCCAATGGATGAAATCCGGCTTCCCGCAACAATTCCATTTCCCGGATATAGGCAAAGCCGTAGAGTTGGTAGATAAACCCGGAATCTGATCCGGTGGTCACACGCCCTCCACGATTCTTGTACTCATTGACAAAGGTCATCCAAAGGCGATAATTCTCCTTCCACTGGATTTCTTCCTCGGTCGTCCAGTCAAACCAATAGGATCCGTGGGATTCACGGGAGGGTTTGTAATACCTCCAAAGGGAAGGCAATGTATACTGTTCATGCCATTCGGCACGGCGCGCGCGCATCAGGTCGCGGTTGGCTTCGTAGATATTGAAGGTCGGGTCAATGGTGAAATCCAGGGCGAGCAACTCGTCCATGACCTTGTTCCAATGCTCAGAATAAGGCGGCGCGGCTTGCTTCCAGAGTTTACCCGCTTCACCAAAACGATGCTGTTCATTTTGGTAGTTGTAATCCAAACGGTAATCCTGCACGGTCCTGTCCGCAAACAGCGCCTCTGGCAAGCCATACCAATGTTCCATGGTAGTCAATCCGGCACGTGCCGAATGCAGTACGTTCCACCTGGCCACGTCCATCTGGGCATGGTGCATGGCCGAGCGAAGACCGATTTTTTTGTTTTCCTCCAGGGCGGCCTGCATCACCTCGGGCTTGGCTCCAAAGAACTTGATGCCGTCGCCTCCTTTAGCTTTGTTATCGTTGACCCATGCGCGGGCTTCAGCAGCGTTGGTAATCGGCTTGGTCGCCCCTTGACCAAAAACCGTATACGCCAACAGACGCGGGGCCGTGATTTGGTTGGCCAAGGACTTCCTCTTATGGTCAAGGACCCAAGATAGACCATTGCCAGCGGCCGGGTCCCTGACTGTGGTGATGCCATGCGACATCCAAAGTTTGAAGACATATTCCGCCGGGGTGCCTTGCCCCGTTCCGCCAATATGTCCGTGCATATCGATAAATCCGGGCAAAAGGAAATGCCCCTCCAAATCCAAAACCTTGTCATTTGGCCCTGCTATCGGGCGGCCCTGTTCTTTGATCGGCAAGCCGGGATATCCGACGACCTTAATTTCGGTGATTTTGTTGCGCTGGACCACGATGTCAACGGGCCCAATCGGCGGCGCTCCAGTGCCGTCGATCATGGTTACGCCGCGTATGATCAATTTATCATACGGCCCCTCTCCTTCTTTTCTGTCCGGAGCGGGCATGATTTGGGAGTAAGATTGGAACGGCAAAGCAAATAATGCCAATAAAAGCCAAAGCAGGTTCTTCTTCATAGCGGACTGGTGGTTTTTCATGAAAATAGATTTTTTCAGACCAATAAAAAAACCGCTTGTCTATTTGCCGTTGGTTTAAGCCCAATTCGCTTATTCCTAGATCCTTAATTGGTAAACAGACAAGTCCAATCCCTGTTTCGCTCGAAACACTGTTCGCTTCGAGGTTGGACATTAAATCGATAAAGTATAAGAAAAAAACTCCTAGATCATGGGTATTTACCAATTCAATCTCCCCCAAGTCGCAGCCTCAATCCCATGCTTGCACGCAAATAAACATCGTCAACGTAATAAAAAGGCGTGCCTTCCATAAAAATCCCAAAGCCTCTAAAAGAAGTGATTGGCTTAAATGTCAGGCCCAAAGGAATCCCGATACTGGCATTACCATCATAGCCGACCATGATTCCACCATGGATATTGTACCAATCCGATTGGTGGAAATTCCTATTGAAAATACCCTCGGCACCAAAATTACGAAACACGCGATCTGGAGCTACGAGCCGCAGCTCCCCAAAATTCTTCTTCTCATTGTCTGTTCCGAAACCGATTTGCGGCCAATAGCCATTGTAATAGACGCCGACATGCACCTGCGCCTTTGCTGAAGCAGATGCGAAGATCAGCACAAAAACGATCATTAATCTTTTAACTCCCATGACTAATCACTTATTGATGCGGCAATATGGGATTTCTTTCGTTTTGGTCAAAAAAAATTCTCAGCGCAAAATCTCCATGGGGGGCATCTTGATGATTTTGCGGCCATTGAGCCAACCAAGCACGATCGTCAGGGCAGTAATTCCCACGTACACAATCAGGGCTTCTTCATAAGCTCCTCGAAACGGCAATTCAAACACGAATTTGCTCAACAGCCAAGTCGCCAAGAAGGAAAGCAATATCCCGCTCAAAGAAGCCAAAGTACCGAGGAAGAAATACTCCAAGGTATTGATCCTGCTGACAGTCCCGCTTCCCGCCCCCAAAGTACGTAGAAGGATACTCTCCCGCATCCGTTGGTATTTGCTGATGATGAGGGAACTGATCAAGACCAAAACCCCAGTGATGATGCTGAAAAAGGCCATAAACTGGATCACAAAACTGATTTTGTCCAGAATCTCCTCCAATGTCTCCACAATCATGCCGAGGTTGATCACCGAAATATTGGGAAACTCCCGCACCACTTCGGCTTGTACATCGGCAGCTTGTCGGTCGTTTTTGGTCTTGGTAATGATGACATGGAACTTCGGCGCGTTGTTCAGCACATTGTCCGGGAACAACACGAGAAAATTAGTGGAAACTTGGTTGAACTTGACATCGCGGAAGCTTCCCACATAGGTTTTGATCGGGCGTCCCTGTACGTTGAACACAATTACATCCCCCATTTTGATACCCGTGCGGCTGGCATAGCCTTGGTCAAGGGAGACGAAAATACTATCGCCAGGCTGTTCGACTTTCCTCAATTTTCCCTCCAAAAGGCGCTCTGAAGCAATCAGGCTATCGCGGTAGGTCACCCGAAACTCACGATTATAAAGTCCCCGTGACCGCCTTTCCGCTTCGGGAAGCGTGTCATTTCCCTTTTTGGTCAAGCCATTGATCGACTCCAGCGCCATTGTCACGATCGGCACTTGCTGCATAATCGGCAGTCCTTTTTGCGTGATACGCTCGGAGACCGCTTCAACTTGGGCAGTCTGTATGTCGAAGAAAAGCATGTTGGGCTGATCATCCTTGTCCGCAAATTTGGCCTCATCCAACAATTGGTTTTGGACAAAAAACAATGTGCTGATCATGGCGGTGCCCAATCCAATCGTCGCAATCAGCGAGACGGTTTGGTTGTTGGGACGGTACAGATTTGCAAGTGACTGACGAACGGGATAGGAAAGTGAAATTGGCAGGAACCTCCTGATGAGCCACATTATCCCCAATGCCACTGCCCAAAGTGCGAGGAACGCAACTACGACAAAGCCCGTGAATCCAAGTGCCTCCTGCCATCTATTGAGGAGAAAGAAACTGAAGCCAAAAACAAACAACAAGATTCCCAAAACGACGAGCCACCTTAATCCATCCTTTGCAAAGCTGCTTTCATTTTCCTCTGGTCTCAAGGTAGCCATCGGGGAAACCCTCCTGATTTTCAGCAAAGGCAACAAGGCAAACAGCACAGAAACCAAAAGCCCCGTGATGAGCCCAAAACCGATGCTTTGCCAAGATATTCCAACGGTAACTTCCACCGGAAGAAAATCCGCAAACACTGTCGGAAGTATGAATTGAAGGACAGTGCCCAAAATCGCCCCAAGTACAGCCCCCGCCAATCCCATCAGAATAATCTGCACCAAATAAATCCGCATTGCCGCCCAAGAAGAAACTCCCAAGCAACGGAGAACGGCTACCGAAGGAAGCTTTTCCTTCACAAAAACATTGACGGCACTCGCTACGCCCACACAGCCCAGCAAAAGCGCAATGAATGCCACAAGGCTAAGGAAGTTGGAAAGGTTTTGAAAAGATCTTCCGGTTTGTCTTTTTCTATCCTCCACGGAGTCGGCGTCGATTTTCTCCTCTTCCCATTTTTCCTCATAGGTCTTGGAAAGTTCGTCCGGGTTTACCGTTTCAGGCAATTGGTAATAGCGCTCGTAATTCAGTCGGCTGCCGTATTGGACCAAGCCAGTTTCCTGCAAGAATGCCATTGGAATGTAAACGGCAGGCGCCACCGTGGCGGCAATCCCAGTCTGGCCAGGCACTTTTTGTAGCTCACCCTCGATCACAAACGTCAGGTTGCCCACTTTGATGCTGTCACCCACTTCGGCGTTGAACTGTGCCATGAGCAGCTTTTCGACGAGGGCTTTTCTACCGCCATCCCGGAACGTCGCCTCGGCATTTTCCGGGATGGTTTCAAGTTTTCCATAAAAGGGAAATCCACCTTCCAGAGCCCGAACTTGGGTCAGCCGGCTGGCGCCTGTCTCGGGGAATGCCACCATCGATGCAAAATTTACCTCTTCTGCGGTTTGGATAGCCAAGGTATCGGTAGGCTGTTCACCCAAGGGCTGGTTTTTCTCCAAAACCAAATCCGCCCCAAGCAATTCCTTGGACTGCTGGTCGATGTCTTTTTTGAGGTTTTCACCAAAGCTGCTGATCGCTACCAAGGCCGCGATGCCCACCACCATGGATGAAACAAACAATAAGAGGCGCGAGAAATTCTTCCGAATATCCCGAATCGCCATGGTCAGGATCCAGGAAAAATCAGCCATGGATGTCTTCTTGGATTTTGCCGCCCTTGATGCGAATGATGCGATTGGTTCGTTTGGCAAGTTCAGGGTCGTGCGTCACGAGGACGAGCGTCGTCCCTTTTTCCTTGTTCATATCAAAAATCAAGTTTTCGATCATGTCGCCAGTTTCGGTGTCCAAGTTGCCGGTAGGTTCATCCGCAAAGAGGATCTTTGGCTCGTTGGCAAAAGCCCGGGCAATCGACACACGCTGCTGTTCACCACCGGAAAGCTGGCTGGGATAATGGGTGATACGATCACCAAGGCCTACCTGCTCAAGCAAGGCCTTAGCTTTTTCTTTGGCGTCTTTTCTTTTTTTCAGTTCCAAGGGTACCATCACATTCTCCAGGGCAGTGAGGGTCGGCAAAAGTTGGAAGTTTTGGAAAATAAAACCCACGTGCTGGTTTCGGACGGCGGCACGTTGGTCCTCGGAAAGCTTCTCAAAAGCCTGTCCATTGAGTACGACAGAGCCCGTGGAAGCAGAATCCAAACCGGCACAAAGGCCGAGCAAAGTGGTCTTCCCACTGCCGGAGGGCCCGACGATCGCGATGCTTTCACCTTCGGGAATATCGAAATTGACCTGGTCCAAGACGGTGAGCTTTCGGTTGCCGCTTTGGTAGGTTTTGGAAACGTTTTTTACGCTGAGGATGGACATGATTGATTGGATAGGCGTAATTGTGTTCGTATTTGCGTTTTATAAATAGATAAAGGATCGAATAAATCAAACCGAAGGATCGCTTATTTAGCGATTTTTCTTCTTATGGGTTTGATTATTTTGATGGATGAAGATTCTGATATGACCAAAGACAATTCCAAGAGCTTTATTGAAGTATTTTCATGTAACATCCTAACATTTATAAAGGTTAAAGATACAGGAAATCCAAGCGCCCAAACTAAGATCCAGAAAAATTGTACATTTGATTAAAGTTGCCTTAATGAAATACATCGAACGAATTACAATCGACCCTGAAATTTGTCACGGCACGCCTTGTATACGGGGGATGCGGTGGCCCGATTCTGTTTTGTTGGATCTTTTGGGCTCAGGAATGAGCTTTGAAGAGATTATATTCGACCATCCAGAATTGGAAGCAGAAGATATCCTGGCGGCAACGCTATTTCAAGGAAAACATAATTCAAATCGAACGTACAATACAAATTCTTAAACGTATCTTGATTTCTATGAAAATTCAGCGCTCAGTAATTTTACTTGCGACTTTTTTAATCCTCCTAAGCTGCACCTCCTCCAAAAAAGAAGAAAACAAATCCGAAGTGACGGAAGAGTCCTCCCAAACACTTAAACCAAAAAAACTCATCCTCTTCTTCGGCAATAGCCTCACGGCAGGCTATGGGATCGAACTGGAAGAAGCATTTCCGGGCTTGACCGCGCAGCGAATCGACAGCTTGGGATTGGAATACCGAGTCATCAATGCAGGATTGAGCGGAGAGACCACAGCAAGCGGGCTGAGTAGACTGGAGTGGTTTCTGGAAGAAGAACCCGCGATCTTTGTACTAGAGCTCGGCGCCAATGATGGCCTGCGCGGCATCACGCCTGACGAAACGAAGAAAAACCTGAAAGGGATCGTTCAACTTGTCAAATCAAAATACCCATCTACCCGTATCCTTTTGGCAGGTATGCAGATTCCACCAAATATGGGCCAGGAGTTTGCCGGTGCATTTCGGGCTGTCTTCCCTGAAGTCGCACAGGAGGAAAACGTGACCTTGATACCATTTTTGCTAGAGGGTGTGGCGGGCGACCCCGACCTCAATCTTCCCGACGGCATCCATCCCACCGAAGCCGGGCATAAAATCGTTTTTGAGACGATTTGGCCATATTTGGAACGAGAAATGGAAAAATGAGTGTGCGCTTTTCCAAATCTCCAAACTTTGGAAAAGCTACCTCCCCCTTCCAAAGTGGGCCATCATCAGAATAGAACCCGCGGTGCCGTCCATCGTGGGTTCATTGGTACTGTAGTCGCCGACATCATCGTGGTAGGTTACGTGCTCATTTTGGACTGAGGCAAACTCATCCGGATCCCACAGTGTCAGTCCAAGTAGCTTGTTGTAGATAGAGGTGTACACAGGCCCGTCGACCAATCCCCCCGGCACCTCCATTCCCAACAACACGTAGGGCGCGGTATGGACTGAAACCGGGTATTCCCCGCCCGTCGGCATACCAGTAAACATCGAGGTACCCCAAGGATTTTTTCCAAACAACCAATCCCGCTGCGCGGCCAAAAACGGCTCAAACTGCTTATCTCCCGACATTTTTTCGTACAAAATCACCTGCGTCACCAAGCTGGTAAGCAGGTTGTTGCTGCACCAAATGAAGGGCACGCCAATATGGAATGGATTCTTTTCTGCCCGCTGTAGGGTATGTCGAATACCATCGAGGTAGTAGCCTTCGAGCACCTTTTGGAAATCCGCATCTACTTCCGAATGGAGCGCAAAATGCCCCATATTGATAAAGGGATACAGTTGGTAGTGTGAAGCCGAATCCCGGACAGTCCATGAGTCGGCGGTGTTGCTTTGCAGCGCATAGGCCTTGGCTTGCGAGAGGTACTTGGGTTCCTTGGTCAGTTTATAAAGCTCCGCAGCAGCCCACTCCATATCATCTGCCCAGGTTTCTTCATTGTACCGATAGGGCGCACCATAGGAATTGCCTTGTTGGTATCCTTCCTTTTTTCGGCCAAGTTCATACAGGGAAATGGCCGTGCGCCTGCATTGCGCTGAGAAAGCCGGGTCCTGCAGTTGTTCCTCCCATATCCTTGCCGCAATCGCCATCGCTGCAGCGCTTCTTCCCGCCAAGTTGGCGACGCCGGTGGCTTCGCTTTGGTACTTGTTCAAACCCTGTGGCTTTCCCGTGGCAAAATAGGCCGCCCGATAGGAATTTTCTCCCCAGCCATAATCCGCGTTGTCCTTGTTGGGAATCTTGAAACCTCGATGGTCTCGGTCGTCGGCGATTTGGTGGAAGAGTCGGTCGGGCTCGGGATGCATCTTATGAAGCCAATCAAGGCCCCACTTCGCCTCGTCCAGCACATCGGGAATACCGTTTCCGCCGGGTTGCCCAAGTGCGTTGACTTGGTCGTCAAACTGCTCCGGATAAAGCTCAAAGGCCTTCAGCATATGGGCAGTGGCATAACTCGACGTAATGAGGTATTTGAGTTGGTCGCCCGCATCATGCCAGCCACCACTCAGGTCCACATAGGTGCTGTCCCGCATCGGACCAAAAAAAGATCGACCGTCCTTTGGATGGCAAACCATATCCAAGGTAGGATTGTAACCGCAGCGCTGTTGGCGCATAAATTCCAGCAGTTGCTCCTGATAGCCCGTGTAGGCTTTTGGGGTAATTTTGAAGGTCTTGGTGCCTATACCCGACTTCTTTCCTTTGATTAGAAAATCTCCTGAGTGCCTCACAGACGAAAAATCCAACTCC
The DNA here is from genome assembly GCF_021491425.1 of Mariniradius sediminis. NCBI lineage: Bacteria > Pseudomonadati > Bacteroidota > Cytophagia > Cytophagales > Cyclobacteriaceae > Mariniradius > Mariniradius sediminis. Next base: position 132,553 of record NZ_JAKEVZ010000006.1, read on the forward strand.
CAATACATAAACCCACCCCAATTGTTCTTTTGAAGGCGTTGGGGCTTGATTTCCAACACGGTTTTTCCAGATGCTACATCTACGAGCAGAAAGTTTTCCCTGACCTGTTCCTTTGAGAATACTACCGCCTTTTTCGTGTCACCCGGCAGATAGCCGATTTGGTTGAAACGGATGTGCATTTTGCCTGTTTCTGCTGAGGCGGCAGTAATGAAAAAAAACAAAACCCCCAGTAGGTGTGGGAAAATTTTCGAAATCATTGACAGAGCTGTTTTTGAGATGGAAAAGGAATATAATACCAAAACCACGTAGAACCAATCCATCTATCAAATTGAATGAACTGTGCGCGAATTTTTCTCTAGATTTATACAGCTTGTGAATCCTTTCCCAAAATTCAACCATGAAAAAACTGACCCCCCTATTCTGCCTTTTGGTATTTACCAGCCTTGCCTTCGCCCAGACGCCATCCCTAAAGAAATCACCACCGCTTTCTGAAGGTACTCCCCAATCAGTGGGCATTTCACCTGACAGGTTGAAAAAGTTGGATGCCATGCTCGAGGAGTCGATGAAAAACGACGAGAATCCGGGTTTGGTGGCCTTGGTCGTACGAAACGGCAAGATCGTCTATCACACGGCAAAAGGATTTGCGGACGTGGAAGCAGGCAAGCCAATGTCAAAAGATGCCATATTCCGCATTGCTTCACAGACCAAGGCGATCACCTCCACAGCAGTGATGATGCTTTGGGAAGAAGGAAAATTCAGGTTGGACGATCCGATCTCCAAGTTCATACCCGAATTCAAAAATCCGCAGGTGCTGCAGAATTTCCGGTACGGGGATACTTCCTACACCACTGTTGCGGCCAGTAAAGAAATCACCATCCGCCATTTGATGACGCATACTTCGGGCTTGGGCTACGGTGTGATCGACGGGGACGAACGGATGAGGATGATTTATCACAAAGCAGGGATTGTGGATCTGTATTCCACCGCAAACATCAGCATTGAGGAAAATGTCAAAAAGCTCGCAAAACTACCCCTCCACCACAACCCGGGTGAAAAATATACTTATTCCGAAGGCTTGGACGTGCTTGGCTATTTGATCGAAATCGTCTCGGGGATGCCTTTTGATGAGTTTTTGAGAAAAAGACTCTTCGATCCGCTCGGGATGCAGGATACTTGGTTTTACCTGCCTGAGGCAAAAGCCGACAGACTCGTCAAGGTCCATCGAAAAGTCAACGGCAAATGGGAAAATTTCCCGGTCACATTTTACGATCCGCAATACCCCGTGAAAGGAGCCAAGCGCTTCTTCTCGGGAGGTGCAGGCTTGTCGAGTACCGCCAAGGACTATGCGACCTTTCTTCAGATGTACCTCAACGGCGGCGAACTCAACGGCGTCCGGATCCTCAGCCGAACGACCATTGAGACCATGATGCAAAACCAAGTCGGCAGCCTTTGGGGCGGAGGCAAGCATTATGGATTGGCGTTTGGTGTGGTGAATGAAAAAGGCCTCGCAGAAGGCGGTATCGGCGGCGAGGGAACCTTCGATTGGGGCGGCTACTTCAATACCCAGTATTTTGCTGATCCAGAGGAAAAAATCATAGGCGTCATCATGAAGCAAACAAGCCAAACGTCCGGTGACCAAACCGGCTGGAAGTTCAGGCAGATGGTGTTTACGCTGGTGGATGATTGAGATTTTGGCAAAAATCACCCCCCCTGCCGAATCCTGTAATTCAAGGTAAGGTTGATTTGGCGGCGCATGTTGAGAAAGTTGCCGACGGTATAGAAGCCCTCGCCTTCGACCACGTAGCGGTCCCGACGGGAATTGAGTACGTCGATGACGTTGAGAACGAGGGTTCCCCGTCGTTTGAACACATCCTTACTGCCCGAAATATCCATAAAGAAGATTCCCTTTCGCTCGCCTTGGGCTGTTTTTTGGCGGGCCTGATAATTGGCCCTGAACTGGACTTGGTACCCATTGGCGAAGTTGAATCGGGAGGAATACCGCGCATACCAAGAATAGGTCGTGGCAGTGAAACTGTCCTGGATGTTGCTGCCGTCAATCGTGGCGTAGAAGAAGTTGGCGTTGATATCCATTTTCCACCAAGTATGTGGCGCATAGTCAGCTGTAAACTCCAAACCAAATGAATTCTCCGAATTGATGTTTTCCGGACGAATCAGGGCATTTCCTTCTCCATCTACCGATCTGATACGCTCGATCTTATCGGTGGTATACCTATAAAAGACCGTGGAAAACAGCGTCCCCTTTTCAAAGTATTTGATATGCCCCATTTCCAAAGCATCCGTAAACTCCGGATCCAAGTCCGGATTGCCGCTGAAGAAATTCCGGGCATCGGAAAAAGTCATAAACGGGCTGAGGTCATTGTACAGCGGCCTTTTCACTCTCCGCGCATAGCTAAACTGCAGGGCATTCTCCTGGCTGAATTTGTAAGTCAGGTGTGCTGTTGGGAAAAGGTTGAAATACTCCCGCGGGTTCTGCTCATCGGTTTTGACGAGGGTGGTTTTGACATCTGTGAATTCTCCACGGAGACCGGCTTGGTAGCCCAATTTTTTGCTTTTGTTGGCCAAAATGCCATAGACCGCATGGATGTTTTCACGGTAAAGAAAAATGTTTTCCAAACCAGGGATCGGGTTGAAATCTCCGTTTTCGTCCTGTTCGCTGACGACAAAGTCATTTTCCATGTTCCGGAAACTGCTTCGCAAACCAGTCTCGAATTTTCCTTCCTTGGCAATGGGTTTTTCGTAATCGACTTGGATCAAGTATTGTTTTTCGAACTCATCGTTGATCGAAGTCTGGACAAGTGCTTTTTCGGGATCCAAAATGCCTTCGGGCGAGAACGTATTTTGGGTAAACAATTGATCGGAGTTTTCCCAATAATCCAAATACGTAAACACGGTGGTCAACTCATGCCCTTTCTCACCAAAACTCCGCTTGTAGGTAACCAAGGTCTCTGAATTGGGCTCCTTTTCCTTCTCATCCTGCCTCCTTAGCGTAAAGCTGTCCAAATTATCGACGCTTCCGATGAAATCCTCATAGCGAATATCCGTAATCCGATGGGCATCGCTTCTTCGCAGTAGATAAGAAGCCGTCAAGACGTTGTTGTCATTGAAAAAATAGTCCAATCCTGCACGGACATTGTTGTCGAGGGAATTGACGTAGCCCTCAGTATACTGCTTCGAAATCAGAAGCGTGTCGCCTCCAAAGGCTTCTTGATAGAGCGTTCCTTCCCTCGGGAGTTTTCGCCTTGCGATACCATAGTTGACAAACCAGTTGATTTTGCGGTGACGGTAGTTGAGGTTGGCAGCAAGGCCTACATTCGTTGGCGTGCCGAGAATCCCTTCGATTGATCCATTAAAGCCCTGCCGATGTTCTTTCTTCAAAATGATGTTGATCACGCCCGCCGTTCCCTCTGCTTCATAGCGTGCGGATGGGTTGGTGATGACCTCGACTCGTTCGACCATGCTGGCCGGCAACTGTTGTAAACCGCGGCTTCCCTTGAAGCTCACGAGTCCGGATGGTTTCCCATCGACCAAAATCCGCACGTTGTCAGAACCACGCAATCGGACATTTCCTTGTGTATCGACAGAAACGGATGGCAAGTTGGTCAGCAAATCCGCTGTGGTGCGGCCGGCATTCGCCAAATCCTCGCCGACGTTGAATATCCTTTTGTCCAGGGAAAGCTCCATCAGTGGTTTATCACCTTCAATAACTACTTCCTGAAGATTTGAAGTATTGGTTTGGAGGCGGATATCGCCCAAAGTTTGGACTGGTTTTTCTTTGGATAAGGAGAATTCACCCACCTTATACGGCTCATAACCCATAAACTCCACCTGCGCATAGTAATCGCCAAACGGCAAATCCACTGCAAATTTTCCCTCTGCATCTGTCACCGTCCCTTCGACCAACACCCCTTCTCCTTTAAAAATGGCCACGGTCGCAAAGGCCAAAGGCTGATTGGACCCATCATCCCAAACCCGACCGGTGACTTTCCCCTGCTGTGCGAAGGCGAATCCTGAGACGCAGAGCATGAGCGCCAACAAAATCATACAATTGATCTTGATGGAAAAAAGGATGCGAGGCTGAATCAATCTAAGCACAGGGAAATGACAATAGGTTTGACGATGGTGTTCAATATGCCCCGGACAAAAAGCCGCAGGGACAAAATCAGTCTAATTTATTCTATTGATAATCAAGGCTTATCAAAATTTTGATCAATGGATGATTTCCATCACCACATAAGCGATTCCTTCCTTTTCGAAAACATGGGCGGTTTCGACCATCCCAAACCTTCTGTAAAATCCAGCCTTTTCGGCGCGGGCATTGCACCAAATCCGTTTGGTTCCTTTTTGCCTTAGATTCTCCAACACAAATGCCAAAAGCTCCGATCCATAGCCTTTTCCCTGCTCTTTTGCCAAGGTTGCAAATTTCCTGAATTGGGCTTCTGACCCATTTTCAAAAACAGATATCACCGAAACACATTCATCCTCGACCATCAGCCCCCAATGTGTGCCATCGAGGTCATCGGCGACTTTCACAAAATCCAAGGGATGATTGGGCCACATGACCTCATGGCGAATTTGCAATACCAGCTCGAGTGATACTTGCTCGATTTTCATTTCAGCGATTTTGATTGAACTGCCTTCAGCCACTGTTCGCGGATCGTTTTCACGGCTTGGGGTGCCTCGGATGCCATATCGCCCCAATTGTTTTCCAAGGAAATCCCACCCTGGTATCCCGCATCCTGCAAGGCTTTGAAATAGGGCACAAAGTCCTCGTCGTGTATTCCAGGAGCCGCACGACCTTCACGCTCCGCAATATGGACATGCTTGATCAGGCTGCCGTATTGTTGGATACTTTCTGGGCCTTCATTTTCGGTTTTCATATGGTACAGATCCGCCAAAAGACGGAAATTGGGATGGTTCACTTCTTGGACCATTTTGCCGGCTTCGGCGAGTGTGGTGATGAAATTGCACTCTTTGGAATTAAGGGATTCCAGGACCAAAACAACCTGGTGTTTTGCCGCCAATGGCGCCAAGCGGACGCACAGTTCCCGCATTTGTTCCCAAGCTTTTTCGTAGGAAAAACCGTCGGGAATCCTTCGCGAACCTCCACTTCCGAATACTACCATGCCCACACCACGTTTCTTTGCCCGTCTGAAAACGATTTCCGCATATTCCAAAATACCCTCGTGATCGGCCTCCGTGCCCACCGACTTCAATTTTCCCGGAAGGAAGTAAATCAGGGCCTGTACGGGCATGGCGGGTTTGGGCGCCACAGCCAACAAACTATCAAACTGGGCTTCCGACAAATCCATTTGAAGGAAATTGGGAACCCCTTCCTCAGCGAAGACAAAACCGGCGTCTTTGAGCAAGTTGGCGTCTTTGAGCCCATTACAGGCACCGATTGGTGGTATTTTTGTTGGTTGTTGGGCAATTAGGGGATTGGCGAAAAGCAAGAGGAAGGCCAGTTCAAGCACCGAAAACCAAGACATCTGAAAACCTATCTTTTGCATCATTTTCCCCCATTTCATAACATGAGTTCCAAAATGCCATAAAACACCGATGGACAGACCAAACACCCAAGGCCTGTGTAAAACGTGGCAGTAACCGCCCCATAGGGAACCAACTCGGGGTCCGTCGCAGCCAATCCTGCAGCTACTCCACTTGAGGTCCCCATCAATCCACCAAAAGCCATGGCTGCCTGCGGATTGTCGAGGCCAATTCGCTTGGCCACCAAAGGCGTCAGGATCGTCACCGTGATGGTCTTGAACAAGCCGGTACCTATACTCAGCGCAATCACCTCCGAACTTGCTCCAATCGCCGCACCCGTCACCGGTCCGATGATATAAGTACAGGCCCCCGCCCCGATCGTGCAAAGACTCACCACATCCCGATATCCCCAGGCGAATGCGATGATCACACCCAAAACAAAAAACAGGCTTATCCCCAATACGAGCGAAATGAATCCGAGCCAACCGGACTTTTTCACCAGCAGAAAACTGGCGCCATACGCGGTTGCCACGATGGTAAAATCCCGAAACATAGCGCCGCCGAAAAATCCAAGGCCGCTGAAAAACTTGACATCTGCCAGTCCCTTTTCACCATTACCCCAAACACCTCCCCAATAGCCCAACAAAAGTGCCAAGAAGATAGCTACGGCAGAACCTGGGATTTTGGACTTGAGGAATTTCTTGCTGAAAAACTCCGAACCTAGTGTCAAAACACCAACAATAAGGAATGCGAAAACCAATCCGTTTTTTGCGATCAATCCTTCAAACAGCTCCATATCAATCTGTCTTAAAGCGACGAAGCATATGAGGAAAAACAGCGAAACAGATCGCCACCGGAATGAAACCAGCCAAGACAGCCAAAAGTCCGCTCGAAACCGCTCCTTTTACATTGAGCGAAGCCGCCATTGCGATCACAACCGGGATGTACATTTTGCCCCAAAAATCTATGCCTGCATCCATATCCTTTTTCATCCATCCTTCCCGCAGAAACCAGTCCTTGAGCAGCATGAGGATGATCATCGCGAAGCCGACGCCGCCGACGTTGGCATCTATGCCAAGCAGAGCCCCGAGCGCCTCGCCCATCCATTGGCCCAAAAGAAACGACAATGCCAACAAGGCTACACCGTAGATGATCATTTTTGAAAGAGTTTTTTGAGTTCGTTTTTGGTGACTTTGCCCATGGCATTGCGGGGAAGTTCGGACAAAATCCTGTATTGTCGCGGGGTCTTGTAGGCGGGCATTTTTTCCCTCATCCAGACGTTGAGCGCCTTTAAATCCAAGCCTGCATCAGCGATCACGGCTGCTGCGACCAACTCACCCCATTCCTCATCCGGGACGCCTACGACGGCACAGTCCTTGACTTCGGGGTGTGTGCGTAGGATTTCCTCGATTTCGAGGGCAGAGATCTTGTAGCCGCCTGATTTGATAATATCAATAGAGTCTCGACCCAAAATCCTGAAATACCCATCCTCGACGACTGCGATATCGCCAGTCTTGAACCAGCCGTCAGGCGAGAAGGACTTGCTCGTCGCCTCTGGCTTTCCCCAGTATTCCTTGAAGACCGACGGGCCTTTTACTTGGATTTCTCCAGGTTGGTCTTGGGTTTCCCTATCGCGCTCGTCACAGATCCTTACATCAACCCCCGGAAGCGGCATCCCGATATAGCCCGCCCTGCGCTGTCCGTGCAATGGATTGCTAATGGCCATCCCGATTTCGGTCATGCCGTAGCGCTCAAGAAGGTAATGGCCGGAGATAGCCTGCCACTTTTCCATGACAGAAACAGGCAATGCTGCCGAACCGGAAACCATCAACCTGAATTTGGCCAGACAATCGGATATCGATTTTCTCCCGGTATCATCCAAGGTCTCGATATATGAAATCAACTTGAAATAAATCGTCGGCACGGCCATAAACACGTTGACACTTCCTTCCATAAAGACCTGAAACACACGCGCTGCATCAAAGGGATTGAGAAATTGGACGGTTGCTCCCGACCAAAGCGCACAGGAAACCACATTGATGATTCCGTGTACATGGTGGAGTGGAAGCAGGCAAAGCGTGTGGTCCCGCTCTGTCCATTCCCAAGCCTGCACCAGCGTGCTGATTTGGCTTTGGATATTGGCATGGGTGGTGAGGACACCCTTTGGAAGGCTTGTCGTGCCTGATGTGTACAAAATCATGGCGCCACGGTCCAAACCGATCTCGGGTAATTTCACATCAGCCGCCTGCGGGACTTCGGAAATCTCTACCATCCTAATCCGTTCCGTCGTTTCAAAGGGAACCAGGATTTCGGCATACTCGGGACCGTAGACGATTGTTTGTGCATCCGTATCCTCAACCACGTACTGTAGAGAGGGAAAAGGATAAGTGATGCACAAGGGAACCGCAATGCCTCCTGCCCGCCAAATTCCCCATTGAACCGACACATAATCAAACCCAGGCGAAACCATGAAAGCAACCGGCGCTTGGTGAAGGTCGGTCTTTCCATTCAACAAATACGAGGCTACTTCCGCGCTTTTCCGCAACAAATCGCCGTAAGTATAAGAACCTTGGCTGTCGATTACAGCGATTTTGTCAGGTAGCCGAAAGGCATTTTCAAAGAGTTGGAGCATTATATCGCCAAAACGCGGCAGTTTGAAGTTATTTTGATAGAATCGTTACAGACCGTTTCAAATATGGCGAATTTGCCACAATTCCGATAAAGATTTCCTCGGATGGAAGATCCGTCGATGTTTGAATTGCTACAATCGCAACGAAGGGTCAAGTATTTACATTTTTTTCGTAGAATTACGATTTTTTCGTAGTTATTCTAAAATACTTGTTTTACCTTGGCAGCATGGAAACACTTACCGTACAAGAAGAACAGTTGATGCAATTGATTTGGAAGCTTGAAAGGGCCCTGATTCGGGATATCCTCAACGAACTCCCAGAGCCAAAGCCTCCCTACACTACACTGGCCTCCAATATCAAAAACCTGGAGAAAAAGGGATTTTTGGGAAAAAAGGCCTACGGCAATACGTTTGAGTATTTTCCCTTGGTCAGCCAGGGCGCGTACGGCAAGAGGTCTTTCCACCAAGTGATCCAAAACTATTTCAACGGCTCCATGGCCAACGTCCTTTCGTTTATGGTCAAGGAAAAAGGGATTTCCCAAAAGGAAATCGAAGAACTTCAAAAACTGATCGACAACAATTTTAAGGAAGAAGCCTGATGGAAAATTTGTTCAACAACCTATTGGAAGGTAGCATTATACTCCTTGTCCTGTACGGGTTTTACAAGCTGATGCTTTCCCGACTGACATTTTTCTCATGGAACAGGAGCTACCTTGTTTCAATGCTTTTGGCAGCGGCCATTTTGCCGTTCCTGTCTTTCGACTGGGGGCCAACATCTTCCGAGCTGCTCGGCTACCAACTCCCGGCGGTCACCATTGGAGAGGAAAGTGTGCAAAAAAACGAATGGTCCACTTGGCAAATCCTTTCGATGTTTTACTTGGCAGGCACCGTTTTGTTTGCAAGCAAACTGCTTTGGGCCTTTGCCCGTACCATGGTGCTGATCAATCGTGCCAAGGTCGATACCTTCCGGGGAAAAAGAATCCATATCCATCCGGCCTTTTCCCCCGCTTCTTTTTTCGGATTTATCCTTTTACCGTCTATTCCTGAAGATGAGGAGCAGGCAAACACAATCGTGCTGCATGAATCCATCCATGCTGCAAAGGGGCACAGCATCGACCTGATCATCTTCCAAATCGTCCGCTGCATGTATTGGTTTTTTCCTTGGATGTCGCGCATCGAAGCTGATTTGAGGGAAATCCACGAATTCGAAGCTGACCAAGCCGTGCTACATATCAAGGCACCGAAGGCCTACGCCCAGATGCTGCTCAATCTTCTGTATGAGGAAAACGAACACCTGCTCTTGAACAATTTCAACCAGTTTCTCACCAAAAAACGCATCCTGATGATGACCCAAGCCAAATCCAAATTGATTCAGAAACTACGGTTTCTACCTGCGTTGCCATTGATTGGACTACTTTTCATAGCGATAGCATGTGAAGAAAGTCAAGAAGCCATTGAACCCGCCGCCGTCGAAACCGGTACTGTTTTGGAGGCCAATGAAGTATTTGACGTTGTGGAAGAGTCACCGACGTTTCCCGGAGGCATGGAAGCTTGGGGGAAATTCATGATGGAAAACCTCGAATATCCTGCTTTGGCAAAGCGAATGGGCGTAGAGGGCACCGTTTATTTGGTCTTTGAAATAAGAACCGACGGCTCTGTACAAAACGTAGAAATCCTCCGGGGTATCGGCGCGGGTTGCGACGAGGAAGCCATGAGGGTGGTCAAAAAGTCACCAAACTGGATCCCTGGCAAGCAGCGTGGCCGCAAGGTAAACGTCCGCATGCGTCTACCGGTGCGGTTTAAATTGGGCGAAAACACGGTTTCCGAAAATCGAAACCTGATCCCCGACAGGAAGTTTTTCCCGAGCAATAGACAATTGTTGGACTTGAATTCAAAGAGACCGATTAATCCATTAGACGAATGTTAATCCAAAATAAAATCCCATCTATGAAAACCAAACTAATTATTACCGCGCTTTTGACAGCAGCGATGTTTTACGCGTTCCCATCAACAGCCCAGGAAACTGCTAAATCAAAGGAAACCGTCCAACAACAAGTAGATGAAATGCCGGTTCCCCCCGGAGGCATGGAAGGTTGGATCAACTATTTCAAGAACAACCTCAAATACCCTGAAACAGCGAAAAAGAACGGTGTTGAAGGGATGGTGATGCTCAGCTTTATTGTCAAAAAAGATGGGTCGGTATCTAATGTTCAGGTATTGAGAGGAATAGGCAGCGGTTGCGACGAAGAGGCAGTGCGACTGCTAACCAATAGTGAGAAATGGACTCCCGGGAAAAAAGAAAACAAACCCGTCGACGTGGAGATGAAGCTGCCGGTGCAGTTCAAGCTCTAGGTCAAGGCAATAATCAACTTGAAACTATCACAGTGAAAAACCACAGTCGGCAAGGGCTGTGGTTTTTTGATTGTGCGACTTCTTTGGCAGGAAAAAAACGCAAAAGAGGATTGCCTACTCAAGAAACTAGACGTAATTCATTGATTTTCAGAAAAAACCATTAAAAAAGAACACACACCTTGTAATAAAGTAGGGGATATTATAGCTATTTTTTGTCACAAAGTAGGGGTAATTATCAGCCTTCCTTGTCACAAAGTATGGGCAAATCGACCAAAGGTTTTTAAAAGACTAGAAATAAAACTCCCTCCATTGGCTCCAATTCCTATCTCGAGAACCATCCAATAACTCGATAACGGCATTCAGCTTGGAGACAGCAGGCATTCGGGGCCATTCACTTCCAGCCTACTCTTGACTTTAAAAATATATTGAACTTTCATTTCTTCTCTAAACCACAAGCTTTATCCAAAGTGATGGTAGAATAAAAAATTTTATCCCTTCCTATAATATTTGATTTCCTTAACGCGCCAATTACTTTCTTCTTTTTCAATCAGAACTAATGTAGAGGTACCAGTTTTTTGAAAACCACCATCTTTCCAAATGGTAATGTAGTAAAAACCAAGAGTAAAGTTGTCGTTGAAGCTTACTCTACTAATTTCTGGTCTAAACTTAAATTTTTCATTGAAATAATTCTCCTCAAAATCTAATGATTCAATTTTGTATTTTTCATTTAAGTTAAGACTATTGTAACCGATAAATCTTGAGTTAAGTGTTGCAAAGTTCTTTGTGGTAGTCAAATCAAAGTAAATGAAATCATTTGTGTCATGGATATTAATTAACCAATCATTTTTCTCAACTACTTCAGGCAACGAAATCAAATAACCATCAAATTCTACAATGTGAATAATACTACATTTGTTTTCTACAAGCTCCTTGAAAATCAACTCCGACAAACTATCATCTTCATTAAGCGGAATTGTATCATAGAAAGCACTTAATTCATCTTCAACCCACTTACAATAGTTTGAAAAATAAAACGATTCAAATACCTCTGGAAGAGTATTTGAAAGTGAAGTAATTTCCTCATTTTCATAAACATAATTACCTTTACAACTAAGTAAAAGTATCATTTTTAAAATAATGAGTATTCTCGGTATCAACTTTTTAAAGGGTTTTCTACAAACTGTTTATCAATTCCCAATAACTCATCCCACCACTTCCAACAAATAGAAACCATAAGGTTGGAACATCAGGTGCTCATGGTCTTCGCCGATGGAGATTGTATGCCCAGTCCAATGATCCAGGAGTTTGCCGGATGTACAGCCTTTCTCCCTAAAGGCATGCCAGCTCAATACCGTGTGGTAATGGCTAAAATTAAAAAGCCCGAAAAACTGTTGCCCTTCCGTACGACGTACAAATCCGGCAATATGGGTATTGTGCGGACTCATCCATTCTATATTCTGAAAATCAGAAATCACAGCCAATTGCTTCCTGATTTGGATAAGCATGTGGGTGTAGCTGAACAGCTTTTGCTCGATGGTGCCAAGCGTTTTTCTCTTTTCCACTTTTTCCCAATCTATCATTGGTCTATGTAGCCAACGATTGTCATAGCTCTTACCCGGGTCATCCGCATAGCTGTAATCGTTGATATAGCCAACCTCGTCGCCATAGTACAACATCGGCATTCCTCCCAGAAAAAACGTATGCGCCTGCATCATCACGATCTTTTGGATAGAGAGATCTTTGCCTGTCTCATCGTTTGACTCCAACGCTTTTTCCAATCCACAAAGTGATGCAAGTGTCCCCGAAATCCGCGCGTCGCCCGTTCTTGGATTGACAGAAAAAAGCGCTCCCTTGGATGGGCTGCCGGGAAATCTACCCGAAAAGTACTCCATCAGATACTTCCTGTGGTGGTACGGATCTTTGTCGGCTTCCATGATGCTGCGATCCTCGTAGCCCAGGCCGATATCATCATGGCAACGGGTGTAGTTGATCCAAGATGTTCCGTAGGGCTTTTTCAAAATATCGCTTTGCGCAGCCAGCATCACTTTTGTATCGCCCGTGGCCAGCATATCCCATTGCAAGGCCATATGCGTGGCATTGTATGCGAAATCACATTCCATTGCCCGGAACTCTCCAGTTCCGAAGTATTTGATGATCTCTTTTGGTGCAACAATCGCCTCTCCCAATATCGCCATTCCAGGTGTGGAAATCAGGACCGCTTGTTTGATCAACTGCAATATGGTATGCACTTGGGGAAGGTTTTGGGAACTCGTGCCCGTTTCCTTCCAGATAAACGCCGGCGCATCGATGCGGAGCAGATCGACTCCCAAGTTGGCGTAGAAAAAGATATTGTCCAGCATTTCCCTCAGGACGATCGGGTTCATGTAGTTCAAGTCCCACTGGTAATTGTGGAAAACGGTCATGACCCATTTTTGGCATTCCTCGACCCAAGTGAAGTTTCCCGGCGCTGCATCCGGAAAGATCTCGGGCATCATGGTCTCGTATTGGTTGGGAATCCATCGATTCTCATACATGTAGTAGAAATCCTGGTAGTAACCATCGCCTTGCTTAGCCTTTTCCGCCCATTCGTGTCGGTGCGACGTATGGTTGAGCACTATATCCAGCATCAGGTACATCCCCTTCCCTTGCATTTCTTTCCGCAGCGCGAGCAAATCCTTCAAGCCACCAAACCTCGGATCGATCTTTCTGAAGTTTGATACCGCATAGCCACCATCGCTCTCCCCTTGTGGGCTCTCAAACAATGGCATCAAGTGCAGCAAGTTCACCCCCAGTTCCTCCAGGTATTCCAATTTGTGGGACATCTTCTTCAAGTCCCCCGCAAACCGATCCACGTACAGGCTCATGCCGACCAGTTCATTGCTCAAAAACCATGATCCCTTTGCGGACTTTTCAGCATCTCTTTTTTTCAGGTCCGCTCCTCGGGAAATGTAAGCTTCCACGATAACCCCGACGAGGCTGCCAAAGATTTCATCTTTCTGGGGATGGGAATGGTACAGACTGAAATAGAGTTTGGCCAAAAGTGGGATGCCCGCCTCCAATTTGGCTACAAACCCCTGGTCCTTAGCCTTGGGAGAAAACCCGTGATCTTCGAATGCTTTATTGATCGTATCAGTCAGAAATGGGTCGAGTGACATTGGGAAAATTGAGAAATGAGATGTGAGAATTGAGTATCAAGAGACAAGAAATTTATATAGGAAGGGCCTGCCTAATGGCCGCCGCCCATCTGTACGCCTCCTGTCTCGACGGATTGGTTTTCTTTTATTCTAAGCACGGCCACTGCCGCCAAGAGCAACAATACACCTGCAAAAGCGATGGAAATCCCCGGGTCGTTGCCAAGGAAATTTTTCGCGACAAAACCGAAGCTCAGGGTTTGGAAGATCATCGGCACCACGATCATCATGTTGATAATTCCCATGTAGACGCCATAGCGCTCTTTCGGAATTTCATTGACCACCAGTAGGTAGGGAATACCCATCATACTTGCCCATGCAATGCCGAATCCGGTCATTGGCGCAAACAGCAAGTATTTGTTTTCGATAAATGGGAATACCAACAAACCCAAGCCTGCCATAATCAAACAGAAGAAATGGACTTTTTTCGGACCAAACCGCTTGGCCACACCAACCAATGCAAAGGCCGAAAGGAAGGTAACGACATTGTACCAACCATTGACGAGGCCGGTCCAGCCAACGGCTTCCTCATACAAATCCATGTTTTCGGAGGGAGAGGTATTCCAGACGGATTGCGCGATGCTTTTGGCGGCATTCTGCCAATAGACAAACAAGGCATACCATTGGAAAAGGTACACCAAGGCCAACTTCCACATCACGGATGGCATATCCAGAATCGCACTGATGATTTCCAAATTTTGGGAAAAGAGCACCTTGGAAGACGGGCGCTTCTCGATGGCGTGAACGGTCCTTTGAAGAATACCCCGATCGAAAATCGCAGGAACCAACAAGACCAAAAACAGTGCATAAATGAACAGAGACGTAACGACAGAAAGAAAAAACTGGATCACGGGATGCGGCATGCCCTCATTTTTTTCTTTCAATACCTGCAATTCATCGGGAGAGGGCGGAATTTCCGGAGTCTTGTAGATACTCCAACCAACCGAGGCGATCGAACAAACGGATCCCAGGAAGAATGACGCGTACACCCATACGGGCAGTGACCCCGCAGTGCCGGGAATGTACATTTGGAAAAAAAACAGGGAAAGATTGGCCAAGGTAATGCCCAAGCCCGTGAAGAAGCTTTGGGTGAGAAATCCGGTCGCGTACTGCTCCTCGGGCAACTTGTCAGCAATCAGCGCCCTATAGGGTTCCATGGCGGTGTTGTTGGCAGCATCAAGCACCCAAAGCAAACCGGCCGCCATCCACAGCGTGCTGCTGAAAGGATAAAGGAACAGGCAAATACTGCAAAAAACCGCCCCGATAAAGAAAAACGGCTTCCGTCTACCAAATCTTGGGCTCCAAGTCCGGTCGCTAAGCGCACCGATGATCGGCTGAATCAATAAACCGGTCATCGGTCCTGCCAGATTTAGAATCGGGATCTCGTGGGGTTGCGCGCCCAGCATGTCGTAGATCGGGTTTACCGCCGATTGTTGAAGCCCAAAACTGTACTGAATGCCGAAAAAACCAACATTCATGTTGATGATTTGGGAGAAGGTTAGTTGGGGTTTCTGCATGGGTACAACGCTGGTTGGGTAAGGTCTCAGATTCGAAAAAACATTATTCTCCAATCAAAGCCAAATCCTTCCGAAAATAGGGATTTTGCAGGAAGTCGAAAAAAAATCAACCTGTGTTCTCGAGGATTTTGGAAGAAAATGTGATATCAATCGTTTGCGGGAAAGGATGAACGGTAGCCGATTTAGAAATTGTCAAAAGGCCGATTCTATCCATCAGCGCCACACGACAGTCCTCCAAACAATCTGGGCGTAGTTGTCCCGCTCATACAAAATACCCAAGGTTGAACCGTTCAAACTCACCAGATCGCTATAAGCGGTCCAAGACACTTTTTTGGGATCATCTGTCCTGTCAATAGGCATGACCTTTGGCCACGATTTCCCCTCGTCGAAGCTGATTTTGATCGTCAGATTATTACGGTCATTTGGGTCGGAGGCGTTGGAATGGGCCAAGATTGTCTTTCCATCCGACTGGCCGATGGCCAAAATGGACCCTTGGCATACAGGATCGGGAAGTGCTTCCTCAAACCTGACCTCTTCCCAACTGCTTCCCCCATCGGAGGAGTAAGCCAATATCCGCTGCCTTATGTCTCCACGCTGGTTGCGAATACTCATGATCATTCGGCTACCAGAGAGTTCAGCACCGATGGATTCATTTGAGCCAGGTAGGTGAACAGACTCTGAAATCTTGAAAGACTCTCCATGGTCGTCCGAGAAAAACCCATGCGCCCTGTACTCCTCAAAATTTTGTTGGGGAGGTCCTACAGAATGATTGGCCGGCACATAGATTCTTCCCTTGTACTTCCCTTCCTGAAATTGGAACGCGTGGCCCGGCGTATTGGCGTAGTGCCTCCAATCTTCGGGGTGCTGATAAAGAGGATTAAATTGTGGGTTGTTTGGTCGATGCACTTTCAGGGTGATGTTCTCGGGCTTTTCCCATGTGTGCCCAAGATCAAATGACTTCATCATCCAAACCTCCCTTACGCCTTTGTTGAGACGGATATCGTATTCATGGTTGTTGCCGGTATTGTAAAAAAGAAACACGACGCCTTTGGGAAAATCCGGATCCAACATATCCACGACCGGGGCTGGATTACCTGCCTGAAGACTGTCATAGTCCACCAACGTCTCCAAAGACGACCATGTCTTTCCTTGATCGTGACTCCGTTTCATGACCAAGTTTACATCACCGAAATCGGCGCTGCCGTTTACCCTTCCCTCTGCAAATGCCAACAAATCCCCATTGGGCAATGCAAGGATCGCAGGTATACGATAGACAGCATGACCCTCTTTCCCGCTTTGAAAAACGATCGTTTCAGTTTCTTGGCAAAAGACAAAAAACGGAAGTAGTACCAACAAGCAGAAAAGAAATAAGGATGATCTCATTTTTGGTAGATGTTGCTAGGAATAATCAATTTCAAACTGGCAGGATTTAGGATCGAATCACAAGCTTGAGGCTGAATATAAGACAAATCCCATTTCACAGCATTTCATATTAGAGTTTCAGCGAACCAATTGTCTAAAATTTGCTAAGTCGATTGATATTTTTCTGTTTATTTGGATAATCTCTCCCAAACAAAATATTTCAACATGCTGGCATTTCTTGGCCTTTTAACAATACTGCTACTCTTGTATTTGGTGATTACCAAAAAGGCTTCTCCCGTGGTGGCTTTGATTGCCGTGCCAGTTATAACGGGACTTGTGGCAGGGTTTGGCGCGGAACTTCCCACAATGATCGGCAACGGTCTAAAGGACATCGCTCCGACAGGCATCATGTTCATTTTCGCCATCCTGTTTTTTGGTGTTTTGATGGATGCAGGCACATTCCAACCCATCATCAATCGACTGTTGCGGTTTGCCGGAAATGACCCTGTCAAGATAACCGTCGCCACCGCCATCCTGGCGATGTTGGTCCATTTGGACGGTTCTGGGGCTGTGACGTTTTTGGTGGTGATCCCTGCGATGGTACCGATTTATGACAAAGTTGGCATGAAAAGGCTTACCCTTGCCAGTATCGTAGCATTGTCGGCAGGAACGATGAATATCCTCCCTTGGGGAGGTCCTACTCTGCGGGCGGCGACTGCGCTTGATTTGAGCGTCACTGAACTTTTCAACCCTATCTTGATTCCCATGCTAGTCGGATTGATCACTGTGCTTGTAATTGCTGTTTTTTTTGGAAAAAAAGAAAAAGCCAGACTTCCAGTCCCTGGACCAAGCCTTGTGACAGACCAAAACATCCAAGCCGAATACAATGAACTAGCGCGTCCAAAGCTTTTTCTTTTCAATGTATTCCTGATCGTTCTTGCGATTGGCTTTTTGGTGTCAGGCATGGCACCGCCCTACGTCGTTTTCATGATTGCATTTGCGCTAGCGATTACGATCAATTTCCCGAAAGTTGACTTACAGCGAAAAATCATTGACGCCCATGCCAAAGAAGCGATGCTGATGGCTTCTATCTTGTTTGCAGCAGGTTGTTTTACAGGAATCTTAAAGGGCACAGGCATGATGGAGGCAATGGCGGGCTCTATCAATCAATTCATTCCTGAAAAAATCGGCTCACACCTCCCTTTGATCACGGGTATTCTTTCCATGCCTTTGAGTCTATTGTTTGACCCAGATTCCTTTTATTTTGGCATTTTGCCTTTGCTCGCATCGACTGCAGAATCCTTTCAGGCATCAGGAATTGAGGTTGGTCAAGCGGCGATCATGGGTCAGATGACCACCGGATTTGCAGTGAGTCCTTTGACTGGATCGACGTTCCTCTTGATTGGTTTGGCTGGAGTCGATCTAGGTGAACATCAAGTGAAAACCATTCCTTGGGCCTTTTTGGTGACTTTGGTGATTTTGATTGTTTCGGTTTTGATGGGGATCATTTCTATCTGAATGTGATGAAAAAAGACGTCATAAGAATCGGCTGCGGTGCCGGTTTCTCGGGAGACCGATTGGAACCAGCGCTTATTCTTACAGAACAAGGAAATTTGGACTATTTGGTCCTCGAATGCCTTGCGGAGCGAACCATTGCCCTTGCACAAAAGGCCAAGCAACAAAATCCAAACCTGGGCTACGACCCAATGTTGGAAAGAAGGATTACAAGCCTCCTGCCACTTTTGGTCAAACACAACACACGGCTTATAACAAACATGGGTGCAGCAAACCCCTTGTCTGGAGCACAGAAGATCATCGATATCGCCAAAAGGCTTCAACTCACGATCAAAGTCGCCGTGGTCTTGGGGGATGATGTTTTTGCCAGCATTTCGGGAGACGAGCCAAGTATGGAGCGAAACAAAGCATTAAGCACCTACGGCACGCTCATTTCCGCCAATGCATACATGGGTGTCGATGCGATTCTGCCGGCCCTAAAGACGGATGCCAATATCATTCTTACGGGAAGGGTAGCGGATCCATCGTTATTTTTGGCACCAATGATTCACGAGTTCGGATGGGATCCGGCGGACTGGGATTTGATGGGAAAAGGAACGGTTCTCGGGCACCTAATGGAATGTGCCGGACAGATAACGGGAGGCTATTTTGCCGATCCTGTCAGTAAGCCTGTTGCCGGAATGGAAAATTTGGGGCATCCCTTTGTGGATGTGTATCCTGACGGCAGCGGTATCATTGGTAAAGTCTCCGGAACAGGCGGCGAAATCACGATTCGGACCGCCAAGGAGCAACTGCTTTATGAAGTCCTGGATCCGGGAAATTACTTCACGCCCGATGTGGTTGCCGACTTCCGCTCTGTGCATTTTGAAGAAATCAAAAAGGACCAAATCAAAGTCACCGGAGGAACTGGAAAACCCAAACCATCCCAACTGAAGGTCAGTGTTGGTTACCAAGCGGGATTTATGGGCGAAGGAGAAATCTCCTACGCAGGCGCGCATGCCAAGGAAAGAGCGGCACTAGCCGGCGAAATCATCGAGAAAAGAATCCGGAATCTTTTCGATGAATTCAGGGTAGATTTCATCGGATTGAGTTCGCTCCATGGCCCTGTACTTCCCCAAGGATCTGAACCCTACGAAGTACGACTGAGGGTCGTGGGAAAAAGTCACAGCCAGGACAAGGCCAATCTTATCGGAGAAGAAGTGGAAGCACTCTATACCAACGGCCCCGCGGGAGGAGGAGGGGCGAGAAAAAGCGTCAAGGAAATCATCGGCGTCGTTTCCATACTATTGGACCGAGATAAAATCAATCCTGAAGTAATAATCCCATGATCAAGCTTGCCAAAATTGCCCATAGCCGGGCCGGAGACAAAGGAAACACATTGGTTCTATCGCTGTTTCCATTTGACGAAAACGAATATCCCCACTTGGTACAGGAAGTCACCGCCGAAAAAGTCAAGGCCCATCTCAGCGACCATGTAAAAGGAGAGGTTTCACGATACGAAATCCCTAGTCTCCATGCGCTCTTATTTACTTGCACAGAGGCACTGGGGACGGGAGTGACGACCTCAATGGCTCTGGATGCCCATGGAAAATCATTGAGCTATGCCTTATTGGAAATGAAAATAAACCCAAAACCATGAACATTGTCTCTTGCAAAAACTACGAAGAGTTGAGTCAGCGAGCCGCTCAAATCGTCCTTAAGGAAATTTCCGTAAAGCCGGATTTGCTTTTTTGCGCAGCGACGGGGAATTCTCCTACGGGTATGTACGCCGAAATGGCCAAAAAGCCCGAAGCGTTTCACTCTTTGCGGGTCATCAAAATGGACGAATGGGGTATCATCCCGCTCTCCCATCCGGATTCCTGCGAAACATATCTAAAAAAACACCTGCTCCGACCACTGGATATCCCTGTGGAGCGCTACATGACATTTGACACGGCCGCTGATTTGGCCGAAAGCGAATGTGAAAAAATGCGCCAATTCATTGCCGCAAACGGGCCTTTTGACATTTGTATCCTTGGCCTAGGGAAAAATGGGCATATCGCCTTCAACGAACCAGCAGATTTCCTACAGCCGTTTTTTCACAAAGCGACTTTGGCACCTTCCACCATCCAACACGACCCGGCACTCTCCCAAGGACCCGAACCAGCCTATGGTCTCTGCGTGGGGATGCGGGATATCCTGCAATCGAAAAAGATCATTTTCTTGGTCTCCGGAAAAGGGAAGGAAGATGCTTGGCGCAGAATCCAAGAGCAGAAGATCGGCACAGATTGCCCAGCGAGCTTCCTTTGGCTGCATCCAAATACCGATTGTTTGGTGATCGAGTAAGCCCAATTTGTCTAGGCATGCCCCTTTCTGTCAAGGGCGTTTTGATCAGTTCAGAAAAATCTCCCAATCCTTGGCAGGGATGACCGGGGAAGCTGAAAGGTATTTCTGATAGGCATCCTTGACAGCTTTTAGATATCCATCCTTGATGTGGCTGGGATATAAGCCAACCAAGGGAACCTTCTCCTGCAATGCAGCCAAAGCTTCCGGAAAGGACCCGTATCTATGGACGATCTCCACATTGTCCAGCTCAGCATCATCCCTGCGCTGGTCAAACACGAAGTACTTTTTCTCCTCGGTCACGAAAAAGTAGGTGCTTCTACCCTCTTGTTCCGCTTTGAAAAAATCCACCGAAACACCCGGTCCCGAAAGGTGACATACCCGCTCCCAGTCATGATTGTAGGCCATACATTCTATGATTCCGGTGAGTATTTCCAACAAATCCTCCTTGACCCGATCAAATGGCAAAAAATCCTCAGCCCCTCTCCGATCCAGCAATCTTGCCGAAGCCAAGTCCTTGTCAGCAGTGATTTGGTCGATTTCGACCCGAAATCCGTTTGATTTGGCAGCCTTCACCAAAGCGACAAATTCATCATCATAACCCGAGAGGCTGTATTCAACGACCAGCACTTTGTCCTCCATCAAGGCATCCATGGCTTCCTCGGTAGCCTGGTTATAGATATCGGCCAAGCGATCGTCCCCAAACGCCGCAACCGTCCCAAAAAGGTCCTGGGAAATCCTGCACAGGTCCAATACAAAATATCCTTCCCTGTTGGCAAAATGCTTTGCAATAAACGTGGTCTTACCCACTCCCTCAGGTCCTGTTACAAATAGTATGGTGTTCATAGCTGATCAAATTTTAGCTTCATTGAAATTCCTTAACACATCAATTTACCCATTCAGCGCCGTCTGAAATAGTGATTGACAGGAGATGTCAGGGAATAGTTTTCCAATTTTCTTAATTCAAAAATCATTAGCGAACTGTCAACCTTCGGTCTAAATCCACTTCCTAAACAAAAGGGCAATTTTTGTACTTTAGTCTCCAAAACCATCCCATGCGCAACGTTTCCCTTTACCTCTTCAACTGGCTGACTTTCGGCGCCACCCTGTATTTCAATTACCTGTATGGTTCTGGCGCTGCAGGTGTCAAATCAGTTGGGGAAATCAGCAACCAATACCCAACCCTGATCACCCCCGCCGGATTCACCTTTTCCATTTGGGGCTTGATCTACCTGCTGCTGCTCGGTTACTTGACCTATCAGGGATGGACTTTGCTGAGAAAAAGCCCAGAAAAATCACTGCTTCCATCCGGCATTTGGTTTGGCATCAGCAATCTGCTCAATCTCGCTTGGATTGTCATATGGTGCAACGAATGGCTCTATCTTTCAGCGATTGCCATCATTGGGCTCTTGGTCTCCCTGCTGGTTTTGGGACATCGGCTACAAATAGGTTCAAAAAGCATCTCAATTTCCCAATACCTATGGGTTGCCACGCCGATTGCAGTGTACACAGGTTGGGTGACAGTGGCTACCCTCGTCAACGTCTCCGTGCTGGTATATGACTTGGGAATCCTGACTTCAAGTCCTGCTATCTGGACATTGGCGATGTTGGCGATTGCATCCGGAATCTATCTTTTCCTGCTTTTCAAGCAAAATATTGCCCAAGCAACCTGGGTGGGCGTATGGGCATTTTCGGGAATTGCGGCCAGCAACTGGGGCGGAGAAACAATGGTAGCCTTTGGGGCATTGGCACTTGCCTTGGCGCTCGCAATGGCAATTGTTGTGCGATTCTTCCTGGCAAAGCAGCTTGACAAAACCTGAAAACGCTGTGATTCCTTCTTGCCCTATATTCCCTTTTGCGGAAGAAAACAACGGGGATACCACACCAAAAAAAAGGCCCTTGAAGTTTTCAAGAGCCTTTTTTTTTGAAAGTATCGAATTTATATATGCAGTGCCCGATTGTCCGTGGCAGCCAAACAAGCCTCTTTGAAGGCTTCGGTATAGGTCGGGTGCGCATGGGACATCCGTGCGATATCTTCTGCGGAAGCCCGATACTCCATAGCCACTACTGCCTCGGCGATCATATCTGCGGTTCTCGGTCCGATCATGTGTACTCCCAGGATTTCGTCGGTACTGGCGTCAGCAAGCACCTTCACCAAACCGTCGGTATCCATCGAGGCCCTGGCGCGGCCTGAGGCCATGAATGGAAATTTCCCCGTTTTGTAAGCAATACCCATTTCTTTCAGTTGCTCCTCGGTGTAGCCAACCGCAGCTACCTCCGGCCAAGTGTAAACGACACCGGGGATCAGCAGGTAATTGATATGTGGCTTTTGCCCGGCGATGGTTTCGGCGACATACACGCCTTCTTCTTCGGCTTTGTGGGCCAGCATGGCACCTTTGACGACATCGCCAATGGCGTAGATATTTGGCACATTGGTCCGCAAATGGTCGTCAACTTCCACCTGTCCGCGCGCAGTGAGTCTGACCCCAGCTGCTTCTGCATTCAAGCCCTCGGTATAAGGTTTTCTTCCGATCGAAACCAATACATAGTCACCTTTGATCTCAATGGTTTCACCTTTCCCATTTTCGGCCTTTACAAGCACTTCCTCACCCAAATTCTCGACCGCGGTGACTTTGTGTTTGAGGTAAAACTCAAAACCGAGCTTTTTGAGGGACTTCTGCAATTCCTTACCCATTGTCCTGTCCATCGATGGAATGATCGCATCCATAAACTCGACCACGGATACTTTGGCACCGAGTCTGCCGTACACAGAACCCAATTCCATTCCGATTACCCCACCACCAATGACGATCAGGTGCTTTGGAATTTCCTTCATTTTCAGCGCCTCGGTCGATGTTATGATGCGCTGCTTGTCGATGTTGATAAACGGCAAAGAGGCAGGTTTCGAGCCTGTGGCAATGATGATATGCTTGCCTTGGATGTCGGATGAAATCCCATCGGCCTTGGTTACTTTGATGGTGTTTTTGTCCACAAAAGAGCCTATCCCCTGGTGCACATCGATCTTGTTTTTCTTCATCAAAAACTGGATGCCGTCCACGTTTTGCTTGACGACGTCGTCCTTTCGGGCAATCATTTGTGGCAGGTCCACTTTCAAGTTGTCCAGCAGAATCCCGTGGGTTTGGAAGGTATGGGTCGCATTGTGAAAATGCTCCGAGGAATCCAAAAGTGCCTTGGAAGGAATACAGCCCACATTGAGGCAAGTACCACCGAGTGTTGGATATTTCTCGATAATGGCGGTTTTCATCCCAAGCTGCGCGCCACGGATCGCGGCTACATATCCGCCTGGTCCAGATCCGATTACGATAAGGTCATACATTGTTGTAGTCTTTGTACTATGTACCAAGTACCAAGTACGAAGTACACGTGGGTTTATTTATTTTCAAAACTCATCTTAAGCTTGACGATCATATTCTGCAAATGCTCAATATGATTTTCAAGTCTATCAAAATCAGTATTCTTGACATAAGAAAGCCTATTGGAGATGACTAGTTGAGAGTCTAGTTCAAATGACGAACCAAGCGCAATTCCAAGAAAGTTGTCAAATTCCCTCAGGCTGTTTCTACCTGCGCCCTCTGCGATATTTGACGGAATGGAAACCACTGCCCGGTTCATCTGACTGATCAAGCCAAATCGCTCATTTTGTGGAAGAAGCTCAGTTATCCGATATACCTCCACTGCCAAGTCTATAGCCTTTTGCCATACCTTTAATTCTTTGTATCTGTGCATAAATCTCGAAGTTTGTTATTCTTCCAATTTATGCTTGAAGCATCAGTTTATCCGGGTTAATCAATTACTTAGTCGACTATCTCAAGCACACGGATTCAGATATGCCCCGTCTCGCGTCAGGTTGCGAATACCTTAGGAAACCATTACTGTCTTACGTTCCCGAATACTTGGTACTTCGTACGTTGTACTTGGTACAACTCTTTTTCCTAAACGCCAAACAACAACCTGGTCGGGTCTTCGAGAAGTTGTTTGACGCGGACAAGGAAGCTGACGGACTCGCGGCCATCGATGATGCGGTGGTCATACGACAGCGCCACATACATCATCGGCCTGATGACGATTTGACCGTTTTCCACGACGGGGCGCTCGACGATATTGTGCATGCCTAGGATTGCGGACTGGGGTGCGTTGATGATTGGCGTGGACATCATGGAACCAAAGATGCCACCGTTGGTGATGGTGAATGTTCCGCCGGTCATCTCCTCGATGGACAACTTATTGTCACGTGCTTTGGTAGCCAATCGGACAACTTCTTTTTCGATTTCGTCAAAACTCAGGGACTCAGCGTTTCGAATGACAGGCACCACCAAGCCTTTTGGCGCGGATACCGCAATTGATACATCACAGAAGTCGTGGTAAACGATCTCATTTCCGTCGATCATGGCATTGACTGCGGGCCATTCCTGCAGGGCAACACACACGGCCTTGGTAAAGAAAGACATGAACCCGAGATTCACGCCGTGTTTTTCCTTGAATTGATCTTTGTATTTCTTGCGGATATCCATGATTGGTCCCATGTTGACCTCGTTGAAGGTGGTCAACATCGCTGTCTCATTTTTCACCGCTACCAATCTCCTGGAAACCGTACGTCTCAGGGAAGACATCTTTTCCCTTCTGCTATCCCTCGCTCCAAAAGTCTTTACTGGAGCTGGACTAGGTGTTGCGCTAACTGGCGTAGTTGGTTTGGGTTCAGCTTTGGGAGTTTCCATGGCTTTGGGTTGTGCGGCAATCGCGTCTTCTTTGGTGATGCGGCCATCTTTCCCAGTTCCTTGGATATCAGCTGGGCTAAGGCCTTTTTCTGCAATGATTTTACCGGCTGCGGGCGAAGCATGTCCTGTCGCGTAGCTTTCTTTCGAGGGTGCAGGCGCAGCGGTTGGGACTGGTGTTGCGGCAGCTTCCGCAGTCGGTTTACCACCTTCGACCACTTCGATCCGGCAGATCAAGCCTCCGATCTCCAGTGTGTCGCCTTCCTTGGCCACATGCCTCAAGATACCTGTAGCCTCTGCAGGCAATTCAAACGTTGCCTTGTCGGAATCCACCTCGGCAATAATATCGTCCAGTTGTACAAAATCCCCATCGGCTTTGAGCCAAGTAGCCAACGTAACCTCGGTGATGGATTCACCAACCGTAGGCACGATCATTTCCTTGATCTCACCGGTCTTGCCTTTTGCAGCTGGTGCTGGTGCTGGTGCTGCCTTCACCTCAGTTTTGACCTCGCTAGCAGCTGCACCGTTTTCGATGACACAGATCGTAGCGCCAATCTCCAGGGTTTCTCCTGCCTGCGCTTTGATCCTCAAGGTCCCCGCTGACTCCGCAGTGAGTTCAAAAGTGGCTTTGTCAGATTCAAGTTCGCAGAGAACCTCGTCCATTTGGACTTGGTCTCCGTCTTTTTTGAACCATTGGCCAATGGTTACTTCAGTGATGGACTCCCCTACCGCGGGGACTTTCATTTCTAGGCTCATTGTTGTCTCTTTTGGTATTTATTCCTTTTGGGAATGAATGGTTGGAAAAATAACCTGACTTCTAACTTATGAAATCTTCAGTGCTCTGTTCACGATACCGGATTGTTCCTCGACGTGGACTTTGTTGTAACCCGTTGCCGGTGATGCTGAAGTTTTTCTGGCAATCACATCCATCTTGATGTCCTTGTAGAGCATCCTCAGGATGTAATTCCAATAGCCCATGTTTTCAGGCTCTTCCTGGACCCATACGATTTCAGCGTTTGGATAGGCTTTCAATGCTTCCAAAATCTGGTTTTTGGGGAGTGGGTGCAGCTGCTCTACGCGAATGATGGCCACATCCTTGATCTTGTCCTTTTCCCTCGCCTCGTCAAGGTCATAGAATACCTTGCCCGAACATAGCACGACACGCTTCACCTGCTTCGGATCAGCATTTGTATCAAGCAAAACCTCCCTAAATCTACCTTGGGTGAATTCATCCAAAGGAGAAACCACTTTGGGATGTCTCAGCAAGGACTTTGGAGACATGACCACGCAGGGCTTTCTGAATTCCCAAGCCAGTTGCCGTCTCAGCAAATGGAAGAAATTGGATGGTTCGGTGATGTTGGCCACGACCATATTGTATTCCGCAGAAAGCTGCAGGAAACGCTCCGGCCTGGCATTCGAATGCTCAGGACCTTGACCCTCATAACCATGGGGAAGCAAAAGCACCATGCCGTTCATCTTTCCCCACTTGGATTCACCGGAGGAAATAAACTGGTCGATCATTGTTTGGGCACCGTTGGCGAAATCACCGAACTGTGCTTCCCATATCGCGAGGGAATGGGGGCTAGCCATGGCATATCCGTATTCGAAACCCAAAACGGCATACTCAGAAAGCAATGAATTGTAAATATGGAACTGGCCTTCACTGTCCTTCAATTCCTTGAGGAAATTATAGGGCTTGTTCGTGTTGGCGTCGTGCACGACCGCATGTCGGTGGGAAAATGTGCCCCGCTGCACATCCTGCCCGGTTAGTCTGACCGTTTTTCCCTCCAAAAGCAAAGAACCATAGGCCAGCAATTCGGCTGCTGCCC
The DNA here is from genome assembly GCF_021491425.1 of Mariniradius sediminis. NCBI lineage: Bacteria > Pseudomonadati > Bacteroidota > Cytophagia > Cytophagales > Cyclobacteriaceae > Mariniradius > Mariniradius sediminis. The sequence continues at coordinate 159,508 of NZ_JAKEVZ010000006.1, forward strand.
AGTTCAAGGACTTCGAAGTAAAATACATGTCTTTCCGCTGCTTCAGCTGTATCTCAATCTGCTTGATCGGCTTGAAACCCTTGGGTATCGTAGTCAGGGCATCAGCGACTTTCTCAACCGCCTCCAGCGAAATACCCGTTTCGGGGGATTTCTCAAAATCCTCAGGAGTGGAACGCCGCAGCGACTGCCATTCTCTCTCGAATTTGGTAAACTGATAAGGAAGTGGTTTTTCCTTCACCATGTTCAATCGATCCTGCAGCAACTGCCTGAATTCCTCATCCATTTGCCTTGCGATCTCTGCATCGATATCACCGCGCTCGGTCAAACGCTTTACATATATCTCGCGAGGATTGGGATGCTTGGAGATGATGTTGTACAGTTCGGGTTGCGTGAATTTGGGCTCGTCGGACTCATTGTGGCCATGCCTTCTGTAACAGACCATGTCCACAAAAATATCCCTTGCAAACTTCTGCCTGAACTCTGCAGCCAATTTGGCCGCGAAAACAACTGCTTCCGCATTGTCACCGTTGACGTGGATGACAGGTGCGTCGATGATTTTGGCCACGTCGGTACAGTAGATGGAAGACCGGGCGTCGTCAAAATCCGTCGTGAATCCAACCTGGTTGTTGATCACAAAATGGACTGTGCCTCCGGTATTATAACCCTTCAGTCCCGCCATTTGGGTAACTTCATAGACGATACCCTGCCCGGCTACCGCAGCGTCACCATGGATCAAGATCGGAAGCGCCTTTTTCGAATCGTTTTTGTGTTGGGAATCAATCTTTGCCCTGATGAATCCTTCCACCACCGGATCGACTGCCTCCAAGTGGGAAGGGTTAGGCGCGAGTTTCAGGTTGACTTTCTTGTCGCCTGTGGTAATGATGTCGGAGGAATACCCCATGTGGTATTTCACGTCCCCATCCCCCATGGTAAGGTCAGGCTTTGCGGTCCCCTCAAACTCGGAGAATATTTGCTCATACGTCTTGCCCATGATATTGGCGAGGACATTGAGCCTGCCTCTATGGGCCATGCCAATCATGACTTCTTCCACCCCATAGTCCGCGGCAGTATTGATTACGGCATCCAGGAATGGAATCGTGCTCTCCCCCCCTTCGAGGGAGAAACGCTTCTGTCCCAAGTATTTTGTATGTAGAAAGTTCTCAAAAACAACCGCTTGGTTGAGCTTGAAAAGTATCCGTTTTTTCTCGTCAACAGATGGATTGAATGAGAGCGCCTCTTTCTCGATCTTGGTCTTCAACCAATCCAACATCAAGGGCTCTCGGATGTAGGTATATTCAAAGCCAAGCGCCCCTTCATAGATGATTTTGAGGGACTCCAAAATCTTGGAAAGCTTGGCAGTGCCAATCCCAATTTCTTTCCCGGCCTGAAATTCCGTATTCAAATCATTTTGATCGAGTCCAAAATCCCCAATATCCAACAAGGGCTTCCGATCCCTTCTTTCCCGCACCGGGTTAGTCTTGGACCGAAGGTGTCCTCGGGAACGATAGGCATGGATGAGGGCACGTACCTTGATTTCCTTCGGCAACTGTTCCATGTCCATGATGGTACCTGGAGTCGCCAAAGCGCCAGTCGGTTTGGGTTCAGCAGAGACTGGTTTGGTAGCGACCGCACTTGCGCCGCCTTCGGCATCCTCCCCAAACTTGGTGATGGCAAAGTCGAACCCATCAAAAAAGGTCTTCCAGCTTGGGTCTATTGAAGTGGGGGATTCTTTGTAAGCAGCGTACAACTCATCAATGTAGGCTACATGGGCATTGGAAATATAGGAGTATTGATCCATAAGGTTAGGCTGTATGAAAGCAAAAGTAAAACAACAAAAAGGATTAAAAAAACCGTATATTCGTTTTCGCAAATTTAAACAATATCTGCTACACCAGACCTAAAACGAAATCATTCCTAGTCTAAAAAAATCAACGAAAATTAAACAAAAAAAGGCTGACCCAAATTTGGATCAGCCTTTATCAAAACAACAAAATCTTAAAGTTTGGTTAACAGAAACTCAACCGGCGCTGTAATTCCACAACTCGATTGAGAATCATCAATAAACTTCACAGTTATCGTAGCGTCACTTGCAGGGTTGTAATCAGCAAGATTGTTAGGATCCGAAATCCAGAGAATACCTGGGCCACCACAACCTGCACCCGCAGCTTCTTCAGGCTTCACAACCTTCCCGCATGACAGTTCAATTGTAAATGGCCTGGTGGTAAAACCTCCGAGGTAATTTACTGTAAATCTCCTCTGGGTAGCAGTAGTCCCTGCAACTAAAGTTACAACTTCTTCCACAAATCGAGTTGGATTACCAAAGAATGGATCAGCACCACCTACAGGCTGCGTCAACCTGTATTGACCGAGTGCGTAACCCTCCGTAAGAGGACAAACGACAGTCACATTGTACAAGAAAGGCGAAGAATAAAACAAACCACCCTTGATGTCCGCACTCGCATTGACATCATTGAACACTCGGCCTTTTTTGTCGGTCAACTTCAGCCTGAATTCAAAAACATCTCCGCCATTTACCTGGGCTTGGGTGAGTCCAAGAGCCGTAATAGCCTCTTGAGCAGTCACGACAATCTGTGTACGCAGGAATTTCGAATCTGGGGTCAGCGTGAATGCCGATCCCGGGATCGTCTTCAAAAGCACATCGTTTACAGCACCACCGGGACCAGCAGCGGGAACAAACTGCAATCCTACACCCGGTATCAATCTTCTTCTTCTTACCCTGACTTCCACATTGTCGACTGTCGCACCGTTTTCTGCATCAACTGCCTCAACCGTGATATCAAATCTGGAATTTGCAAGGTTGAAGAAGTTAAAACTAGTGCTGGTACGCGCCGTAGTCCTTAAATAGGCCCCCGTATCAAAGGTACTATAAGGGATCCTAGGTTCTACAAAGTCGGTACATGAGGTGATGAACACCAACATAGTTACCAACATTCCAAGACTATATTTCATAAATTTCATAGTTCAGCTTTTTTTAATGATTAATAAACCCAGCCGTTACCTTCAGGATTGGTATCCCAGAAAACCCTCTGACCCAAATTGGCTTTTTGTTCCGCGAATTTATTCGTCACAACAAAATCGTTTGGATACAAGAATGACCTAGGGAACAAACCCACTTCAACCGCCAAACCAGGCTGCATGCCATCAGGCTGTCCTGTCCTTCTGTAAAGGTTGTACGCTTCAACACCATTGCCGAACAGTGAAAGCCAATACTCTCTCGCAACAATATTCAATTTTCTGTTGGTTGGAGCCGCATCGTATTGGGTACCAACAAGTGCAATGTAATCATCCACCAAGGTCCCCCAAGCTGCGTTTGTATAGAAGCCAGAAACCACTGATGCCTGCGCACTTCCTAAGGCAAAAGTCCTAACGAAGTTCATATGCTTTCTGATACCACTCAACAAGAGGGCTTTTGGATCTCCGGTTGTACCCAAAGTCAAGGCAGCTTCAGCGAGCATGAAGTCAACATAAGCAGCGAGCATGATTGGCTGCAAGCCCGCACCACCGGCACCCATTGTCGGTGAGTTGATAGGAGCAGCAGAATCGTCATCGAATCTACCACCGCCCGGATACAGTCCGTACATGGTCCTTTCGAAACCATCTGGTGGAATACCTTCGTTGTTCAAGTGGTCTCTTCCCCAGTATCCCTTGCCAGTGGAAGTCATGTTTGGCAAACAGAACGGGAAATTCCCTGCCAAATAATGTCCGGGAGCAATCTCACCCAAACATCTCAATTTGTCAGGATCTGTTGGATTGACTTTCACCTGACGATACATATAGTATCTCACACGAGGGTCAGGGATACCCTTAGCCTCAGTCAAATGGAACATGTACCAAGTAGACTGGTAGTCACCTCCACCGCCACCATATTGGCTGAATCTAGGTGAACGGGAATCAGGGTTAGTTTGACTTGTACCATATCTGAAAACGAAGTCATCCCCTTCTGCCATCAAGTTCCCACTTCCAATCAAAGCATTGATGGCGGCAGTACTTGCAGCAGCATTTTTCAACTTGAGGTTGAGGTGATACTTCAGTTCCAAAGTAGCAATCAATTTTCCCCATCTTGTAACGTTATTACCGTAGTACAAATCCGTAGGAATGTTTGTGGTGGTGGTCGCCAACAGGGCCTTGGCTTGAGTCAAGGCATCAAAAGCAGCCTTGTAAACATCCTCTCCACTATCAACAACCGGATTGAAGTTAGCTGGATCCAGAGCTTCTGACAAGGGCACATCACCTAGGTAATCAACCAGGTTCATCAACACCAAAGCCTTGATCACATTGGCATAGGCCAAATGTCTTGGAATTGGATTAGTTTCGTTCAACTCTTCCAAAAACTTGATATCGGCCAAGATGGTGGCATAGGATGTATTCCACGTGCCGTTCATTGTCTGGGCAAAATATGCGTTCGCCCAGTTGACGTTAGGTTGGGAAAGAATCCTGGTAATCTGCATACCAAACTGGCTCAAGGTATTGAACTGGCCAGAAAAGGCTACCTGAACGTTATTCAAGACCCAAGATGGGTCGGCTGTATTGGCGGTAACTTCGTTGGGGCTATCCAAGAAATCATCCAAATTGTTACAGGCACTTGCGAAAAGCAACCCGCCCGCCAGCAATAAACTATATAATTTTCTTTTCATTGTCTGTCTTGTTTAGGATTAGAAACCTAAGGTGATTGTTCCACCGAATCTTCTGGAACTTGGACCAGTCACGAAATCAAAGCCCAAACCGTTGCCAACACCTACACCCAACACGTCTACATCATAGTTCATGTTTGGAGGGAAGTTGAGCGCTCTAAACCACAAGTTTGTACCACTCAAGGCAATAGACGCTCTTCTGAATGGGGTTTTGGAAAGGATAGAGGCCGGCAAATCATAACCCAATGACAATTCACGCAATCTAGCAGCGGAACCGTCGAAGACGTTTGATTCGTCAGCACCTACGTGGTATCCATCAAAGAAGTAGTTGGAAGCCGTGATTTGGATATCGTTTGGAGTACCGTCTCTCTTTACACCTGGAAGGATGAAAGAGAATTCTCTGTCAACCACAGGGTCTTTGGTCACACCCCTTGCCAAGGTAGCTGTTACCGTGTTAGAGAAGATGACACCACCTCTTCTGTATTCCAGCATGAAGTTCAAGAATAGGCCTTTGTACCTCAAAGTGTTGATCCAAGAACCAGTCCACTTAGGGTTAGGATCACCAAGGATACCAATTTCAGGCGCAGTCAGATAGGTACCGACGGCGTCTACAATCGGCTGACCAGTTTGCTCATCTCTTGCAAATACGGATCCTTTGATAATGTTGAAAGGTTGTCCAGGGATAGCGAAGTTACCCAAATCGGTAAATCCAGCCACTACAACTTCTTCCAAACCTTCACCTAATTCCATCACGATGGTTCGGTAAGCGGTAAAGTTCACGATAGTCTCCCAGCTAAATCCGGAAGGTCTAGAGATCGGAGTAGCAGTACCTTGGAATTCGACGCCTCTGTTTCTGATTCTACCGATGTTAAGGAAAGTAGAGGTAAATCCAGTTGCAGGGTCAATTGGAGCTTGCGTGATCAAGTCTCTTGTATTCTTTTGATACAAGGAGAGGTCAAATCTTACTTTGTTGTTGAACATGGCTGCTTCTACACCAAATTCCACTTCTTCGTGCAACTCAGGCCTCAAATTCGGGTTACCCAATTGGTTGGATACGGTTTGGGACTGGAACACAGTTCCGCCTCTTTCAAATGCCCTTGCAGATTGACCCAAGATATTTCTTGTTCTGTATGGAGGAGGGAAACCAGCTGATGTACCGTAACCCAAACGCAATTTCAAGTCATTCAAAGTTGCAGATTTCCAACCGAATGCGTCAGTAGGAATAAACGAAACTGAAGCACCTGGATACAGGATTCTTCTGTTAGGCTGTTCTACTGTTGAAGTCCAGTCATTTCTAGCGGAAACGTTCAAGAACAGGTAGTTGCTGTAATCGAATGTTACGTTCGCATAGATACCGTAACGTTGCTCCTCAACCAAGTAGTCCATTCTGCCAGCACCGAGTGGGTCGATGGAAGCAGAAGTCAGGAAGTTGGTATGACGGAAAAGATCGAAGGCCAATTGCCCTGTGGAAGAGATACCGTTTTGGTTGTAGTTGTCATAACGGGTATTACCGCCCAACAACGCACTCATTCCAATTTTCTCAGACAAGGTCTTTCTCCAGTTCAAGATCAAATCCTGGTTCCAAATGGTATTTTGGATATTGATAGTCCTGTAGTATCCTTGCCTAACGTCCAAGGTTACACCGGTACCCCCACCTTTGTTGTACTTCGCTTCTTGAACCTCAGAGTAAGTATCCAAACCAAGACGGTAGGTTACAGAGAAGTTGTCGTTGAAGTCATAGTTCAAAGAGGTAGAGTTGAAGAACCTGTTCACCAAAGAGGTGTTCTTGTAGTTTTTCACCAACCAGAATGGGTTCACTTGGTCGTTACCTGCCCTGAAGTAGACGTTACTTTTGTCAACCGGGTTCTCGAAAGGCATACTCAAGTCGATAGACCTTGGCGTGTACAAGGTGTTGGCAAATGCAGAAGGCACACCACCGTTTGGACCTGAACCGAAGGCTGCGTTGACTGGAGGCGATTTCAAGTCCGTCCTTGCAAAAGTGAAGGAGGAGGCCACAGTCAATTTATCAGTTACAGCAGAGTTGATACCCAAACCGAAGTTGTACTTCTTCAAGAGGTTGCCTGGGATGAAGCCTTCATCGCTGGTATAACCGAAGGAAGCGTTGTAACTCGTCCTGTCAGAACTACCGGAGATTTGGGCAGAGGTATTGGAAACCAAGCCGGTTTGGAAGAAAACTTCAGACGGATCTGGATAAGCCTTATAATCATACTTGATTGGGGCGCCATTTTGATCAAAAAACTCAGGGAAAGCATTTCTAATGCTTGCCAAGTTAGAGGATGCAATTGGGTGGTTGATCTGCAAACCTAGATCCAATCTTGGTCCGAAGTTGGAGAAGAAGAGACCAGGCTGTTGCTGGAAACCGTTACCGTAGATCTGACCGTAAGTTGGCAAAGAAGCTGCGGAGTTAGAGAACAAAGACTGGTTGATAGTAACTTCACCTTGCTTTCTCTTTCTAGACCCAGATTTGGTCGTGATCAAGATTACACCGTTTCTACCTTGGTCACCATACAATACCGTTGCAGAAAGACCCTTCAACACAGAAACGTTCTCGATGTTGTTGGGATCGATATCCAAGAAACGGGAAGATGTAGTGGCACCACCTGATGCGAAACTCGTCTGCGCATTCGTAGCAGAACTGAATGGAACCCCATCCACCACAAACAAAGGCTGGTTAGATCCTGTAGCTGAGGAATAGCCCCTGATGATGATGTTGGTACCTGAACCGGACATACCGTTTGTAGCAGTGATGTTCACACCAGCTACTTTTCCTTGCAAGACCCTTGAAACGTCCGCCTCTGGTCTGTTTTGGATTTGCTCATCCCCCACAGTCGAGACTGCATAGCCAAGAGCTTTCTTTTCCTTCTCAATACCGATCGCCGTTACAACCACCTCGGAGAGTTGGGAAGCGTCAGTAGTGAGCGTAATGTTAACTACAGACCGATTGCCAATCGACTCTTCGATGGTTTTCAAACCAACGAAAGAGAAGATCAGGACATCCGATCCTGCCGGTACATTAATGGAGTAATTACCATCCAAATCGGTGGTAGTACCCACTGTTGTACCCTTCACGAGAACGGTCGCGCCGGGAAGGCCTTGACCGTCTTCATCGGAAATTACCTTTCCGGTAACTACCCGTTGTTGCGCCGACACCTCGAAACTCAGTGCCATGGTGAAAAGCGCAATCACAAAGAGTAAAGCTTTTCTCATAAGGTATTTTAGTTTAGTTGATGTGTAAAGAAAATTTATTTCCCGCATATTTCAAAATGATGGATTTTATTGAAAAAATATAGGTATTGAATAATTTTTTATTACTTTATTCCTATTTTAACCATTTTTAACATCCATGAATCTATGAAATATTCCAAATTTCAAATTTGTGTTGGCATAGATAAACCGGCGGTTTTTATTGCTTTTTAATGGTGATAAAAGCCGAATATTTGGAATTGAAATCCATTTGCAGGGTTCAGTATCTAAAAAAGCGCATACAGGAATATAAAACCGAATATTATTTTGATTTTTGACAAACGGTCAAAAAATGTAAAAGGTGATTTTTTTTCGGTTTTTTTAGATAAAAATCAATTGAACGAATACTTTTTTTCGTTTTTGATAAATAAGCACGTTTTTACTTACATATTATGCATATTTTACAAGTGGTGTGGCCTCAAGGCGATTCTAAATTTTCCCGATAGTGAAAAATATTTTCCAACTCTTGATTTGGGTAGAAAATCAAGTCTTTTTCTTTCCCATTTTTGATCAAAGTCTGGAATACGGGTTCATTTTTTCAGATTTTCTTCGAAAAAAGATAGAAAGTCAAAAAAATGGGTATCCCGATTCTATACAAAACCCAATAATCTGTGTCACGACAGAGTCAATTCATGCCAAATTTTGTTTGGACCAAGGGATTTCGCCTGTCCTCACTTCTTTTTGCTTGGGATTTTCGCCCTTTTTCCTAGATAAAATGAAAAAGACGCTTACCAGCGGCTGTTCTGTAATCAAAAATCCTGCAAACGCCAAAAAAGAAAACAGGAATGAGGAATCTAGAATGCGAATCTCACCGAAAGTGCCAATTCATCCCACCAAAACCCTGCAGACTCGTTGAAATTCACGGCCGGCTTCCAATCAAAGGACAAATTGACCGGGGCATTGTAGATTTTGTAATCCAAGCCGATAATCCCATCCAAGCCAAAAGTCTGCATGCCTTCCCTCTTAGGGACACGGGGCAGGTTGTGGTTGCCGGCATTCCAAGTACCAAAGTGCGCCCCTCCACCCACAAACCACTGCAACCCCCTTACCTCGGAGATATCGAAATGCACTTCATATAGGCCGGAAACAATCAGCCCGCTCCATCTGGAATAAATGAGCGCTTCCACGGCGCCTTGTTGGGTCACAAAATGTTTGACGGTGAAACCATTTCCTGTTCCCAATCTCAAACCAATTCCGGTATTGTATTGGGCAAATGATTCGGTGGGAATCAGAAAAAGGAAAAAAAGGGCAGCGAGTGAGATAGATTTTCCGAAAATGCTTTTCATACTGAATGGATATTTACGGGGCAAAACTACCAATCTATGGGTCTTTTGCAAGCCCTTTGACTGTTTGGGAACTTACATGCCAGGTAAATACAGGATCGGACGGCCAAATTATGAATGGAATTCGTGGATTTTGGACGGGCTGATACAAAAATCCAAACGCACGTCATGGTCCTCAGCGGGAATCTCGGGAATGGGATCAAAAAAACTCAAGCCAACTTTATACACCGGCTGGATAAGGCTCCCTAAGAATCCATCGTAGTATCCCTTGCCATAGCCCAAGCGATGTCCTACCCGGTCGTATGCCAAGAGCGGTACCAAAACCAATTGGATCTGGTCAGGACTGGTTTGGATTGCAGCAATGGGTTGGGGGATTCCCCAGCTATCGGGTTTAAATTTGCGGACCGCGGTAATGTCCAAGGTCAAAAGCCCTTGCCCATGTTTATCAAGGGTAGATGTATATAAGGTGTAGCCTTTTTGTTGCAATTCCTGAAACAGCGGAAAGGTATCTACCTCCCCCAGCCTTTCGATGGGCAGGAATAGGTGCACATGGGTTATTTCAGGTCTTACAGTCAACCAATCCATTATCCGTGCGCGAATCCTGGCAGAAAGCGCTGCACGTTGGGTGGCAGAAAGCGATTGGCGCAGCGCCTTGTGGTCCTCCCTAATTTGCGCTTTGCTGAGCATCGGTACGAAGAATCATGTAGGAAAAATCCAAGGGATCAAACATCTCCAACAACTCGTCCAACAGATTGGGCTTGGCCAAGAAGAAACGCATCATGTTTTCGGTCCGCTCCTGTGGGCTACCGCCGGGATACAAAAAGGACTGGATATCTGTTCTCCTCTTGATCTGGATTTCCAAGCGTTTTTCCTCGGCTTTCCTGACCTTATCGGACAATTGTTCGAGGATTTTCAAAGCCCTAACTTTCCCGGCTTCGAAGGCATTTTGCAGGCTTTTCTCCAAGGCAGCCGCTTCGGCGCCCTTTTTTTGGAACAGGGCCGACAATTGGGCTTTCTCCGTTTCCATTTGAAAGTCCACGGAAGCTTGATGCTCCACAAACTTCCTTTTCCAATCCAATACCGATTCAAAGAGATCCGTGTCCTGAAGCCCGAGTTGGGCGATCTTCTTGTCGACCGATTGATCCAGAATTACAGCAAAGTTCCTTGGCAACAGGGCAGGGAAAGGCACCTCGAAATGGTCAAACATAGATTTAAGCTGCAGCCAGTAAGCGACCTCGGCCGGCCCGCCCAAATAGGCCAAATTTGGCAGGATCAATTCCTGGTAGATTGGACGCAGCACCACATTGGGACTGAAGCGCTCGGGATGACTTTCGAGCTGCTCGATAATCCCCTCCTGGGTGAACTGTATATCGGTATTCAACACCTTATATATACTCCCCACTTTTTCTATCCGTTCACGCAGGCCTTTCTGCATGTAAAAAAGGTTGATCTCACGGGGATAGATCTGACTCTTGTAACCCAACCCATCCAAACGTAGGGTTTGCGCTGTCGCCAACTTGTACGGATCATGGCTCAGCAAATCGGCTTTCAGGATAGGAATCAGTGCCTTTTTCAGTTCGGGATGGTTACCGTCCACGACCAACAAGCCCTTTTCCCCAAACAGATGGTGTACGTACTTCCTGACTGCTTCAGCCAAATTCCGGGAACTTTGGTAGGCATTCAGGAAAAACTCCGGGGCAAAGGCCGAAACTTCTTTCAGGAATTCCTTAAAACCCGCATCCCATACAAAGTCGCCCACCGGACCTTTCTGGTCGCTTTTCCATTGGTACTTTTTTCCATCCAACTTGAAGTAGTTGATTTCCTCAAAATCATGGTCCTCGGTTGCCATCCAATACACCGGCACAAAATGATACCCGGGATAGGCATCCCCCAGCTTCTTGGCCAGGTTAATCGTCGATGCGATCTTGTAAATAAAGTACAGCGGACCGGTAAACAAGTTTAGCTGATGCCCAGTAGTGACGGTAAATGTATTGTCATCGGCCAGGGAAATTATCTGATGGGAGCTCGTCTCCCCCAAAGCGATGCCCGCATATTGCTCTTGCAGTACGCGCACCAAGCTTTCACGTCGCGCTTTATCAAATCGCCGCTCCTCGATGAGCTTGCCAAAATTGCCGATCGCCGGAAACTGGTTGTAAAAGGCGGCCAATTCAGGCTTTTGGCCCAGGTAGTCGAGAAATAAAGCTGAGAATTGTCTGGTACAGGCGGGGTCGACGCTGGATTTGACCATGGATGATTGAGGTTGGGTTTTCTCCAAAATTACAATGCTTTTAAACTCGCATACAAAGTATAAAGTTCGCATAAATTCCTGCATTACAGGAACGGCGGAGTTCTGTTTAATTTTTCCCAAAATTATATAAGCCTGTCCGCGCGGTGGGTTCTAATTTTGGATAAACATTTTCATAAACCATGGCAACGATCAAAAAGGAAATACCCGTCATCGGCATGAGTTGCGCGGCTTGCGCGATTACCGTGGAAAAATCCCTGGCCAAGCATCCCGGCGTGAAATCCGCGGCGGTCAACTACGCCAACCATGCCGCTTGGGTGGAATGGGATGAAAAGGAAACCAATCTCCCGCAACTTCAGGAGGCGGTACAGCATGCCGGCTACGAACTGCTGATTGCCGATTTGGAAGCGGAGGACCTGGAAAGCATCCAAACCCAAGCCTATTTGGCGCTCAAGAAAAAAACCATGCTTGCAGGACTCTTGGCCCTACCCGTGTTCCTGATCGGGATGTTTGCCATGCACATGCCCTATGCCAACTGGATCATGTGGGCGTTGACGACGCCGATTTTGCTGGTTTTTGGGCGGCAGTTTTTTGTGCAAGCATGGAAACTGGCCAAGGTCCGCCAAGCCAATATGGACACATTGGTGGCACTTTCCACAGGGATTGCCTATTTGTACAGCAGCTTCAATACCTTTTTCCCAAAGTACCTGCTTGGTAAAGGCATCGAACCCCACGTGTACTTCGAGGCAGCGGCGGTGATCCTTTTTTTCATATTGCTGGGAAAAACATTGGAATCACAGGCCAAGGCCGGCACTGGCGCCGCCTTGAAAAAACTCATGGGCCTCCAACCCGACGAAGTGAGTGTACTGGATGGGAAGAATGAAACCGTCAAAAAAACCAATCAAGTCAAAGCAGGTGATACCATCCTTGTCCGGCCGGGACAACGAATCCCCTTGGATGGAAGTGTCCTGGAGGGCAATTCCTATGTTGACGAGAGCATGCTGAGCGGTGAACCCATCCCCCTTGCCAAAGCCAAAGGCGACTCGGTCTTCGCCGGTACGCTCAATCAAAACGGCAGCATAGCCATCCGCGTGGAGAAATCCAGCCAACAAACCTTGCTTTCCAACATCATCCGGCGGGTGAAACTGGCACAGGGATCCAAAGCCCCCGTGCAGCAGCTGGTCGACAAGATCGCGGCGGTCTTTGTGCCCACGGTATTGGCGATCGGCGTGGTCACCTTACTAATTTGGGGCCTAAGCGGGATCGAGGAAGCTTGGCTGAGGGGCATGCTGGCCTTTGTCACCGTGCTCGTAATCGCCTGTCCCTGCGCCTTGGGTCTGGCGACGCCCACGGCCATCATGGCTGCCATGGGCAAGGGCGCCCAGATGGGAATCCTGATCAAAGATGCGGAAAGCCTGGAGAAAGGCCGGAAAATCGATACCCTCGTGCTGGACAAGACGGGCACGGTTACCGAAGGCAAACCAAGTGTGACGCAGTTCTACCCTACCGCGCATTGGAACTCCGAGCATGCCCAGATCATCCATGCTCTCGAACAAAGAAGCGAGCATCCACTGGCCAAAGCAATACAAACCTATTTTCAAAAAGAGGCTGGACCTATCGAAATACAAGACTTTCAAGTCAAAGTCGGCAAGGGTATTTCAGGAAAGATCAAGGACAAAACCTACCGTATCGGTAGCCACGCCTGGCTGATGGGGGAAAAAGTAAACCCTAACACAGTCCTTTCAACCCAGGTTGAACCTGCACTTGAACAAGGTGCAATCCTTATTTACGCTGCGGAAAATGAGGAACTGATTGCCGCCATCCAGATTGCTGACCCGATCAAAGCCGGATCGCAGGAAGCCATCGCCCAAGTCAAAGCTGCTGGAATCGAAGTCCATCTGCTTACCGGGGACCAAGCGAAAACTGCCCAATGGGTAGCTGAACAGGTCGGGATTCCTTATGTCAAAGCGGGTACATTGCCCGAACAGAAAGCGGCCTATGTCCAAGCGCTGCAGGCACAGGGCAAAAAAGTCGCCATGGTGGGTGACGGGATCAACGATTCCGAGGCGCTAACCTTGGCGGATTTGAGTATTGCGATGGGACATGGGACGGACATTGCGATGGATGCCGCCGGGGTGACGCTGGTGCGCTCGGACCTGCGGCAGATCCCAGCCCTGCTGGAACTTTCCAAAAAGACGGTCTCCATCATCCGCCAAAACCTCTTTTGGGCATTTATCTACAACCTGATCGGCATTCCGATTGCGGCGGGTGTCTTGTATCCCAGCTTTGGCTTTCTACTCAATCCCATGATCGCCGGCGCCGCCATGGCCATGAGTTCGGTATCTGTGGTGGGGAATAGTCTGAGGTTGAGGTAAAATCGGTCTTTCAAAAATTCACTCAACCCAAATATTTTTGATTCAAATTCCCATTTCCATTAAACTCGTATAAAAAAATGAAACTGCGATTCAAAACCAACGTCAAATGCGGTGGATGTGTAGCTGCCATCACACCCGAAATGGACAAACTAGGCGCCACTTGGTCCGTAGACCTCAGCCATCCCGACAGAATCATGACTATCGACGGCGATGTCCCCAAGGACGCTGTCCTCTCCGCCATGAAAACGGCCGGATACCAAGCCGAAAGCCTCCCCGAAAATTGATTTTACGCTTAAATTGCTAGCTTTGCCCCGATAGTTATCCAGCCGATAGCTTTCGGAAAGCGTCTATGATCAACTACCAACAATTCACCTTAGACAACGGCCTTAACGTCATCGTCCACGAGGACCTTGGCTCCCAAATCGCCGTTGTCAATATTCTTTATAAAGTAGGGTCGAAAAACGAGGTTCCCGGAAAAACGGGCTTGGCGCATTTCTTCGAGCACCTGATGTTTGGCACCAGCAAAAACGTCCCCGTCTTTGACACCGCGCTCGAGCGCGTCGGCGGTTCCTGCAATGCCTTTACGAACACGGACTACACCAACTACTACATCACCCTGCCCGCGGTGAATCTGGAGACAGCCTTTTGGCTCGAATCGGACAGGATGTTTCAATTGACCCTGCAGGAAAAGACCATCGAAACCCAACGGAAGGTCGTAATCGAAGAGTACAAGCAGCGCTATCTCAACCAGCCTTATGGCAATGTGCTCCACCTGACAAGGGGCTTGGCCTACGATGTGCACCCCTACCAATGGCCGACCATCGGCAGGGATATTCAGGACATTGTGGATTATACCCAAGCGGATGTGGAGGCCTTTTACCGGACGCATTACCGACCTGACAATGCCATCTTGGTCGTGGCGGGCGGTGTGAAAACAGCCGATGTGCAGCGTTTGGCAGAAAAGTGGTTTGGGGAGATCCCGGCGGGAAACATCAAAAAAGCCGACATTCCCCGGGAACCAAGCCAAACCAAAAAGAAAACCAAGACCGTGTACGCCGACGTCCCGAGCGACGCGCTGTACAAAGTATATCATGTGCCTGGAAAGCTTGAAGAAGGCTTCCTACAAGCCGACTTGATCACCGATGTGCTGGGTTTTGGGAAATCTTCCATCCTGGAGCGTCAGTTGGTGCAAAAAGGCCACGTCTTCTCTTCCGTGGAGAATTATGTCACCGGCACCTCCGATCCGGGTTTGATGGTTTTTTCAGGGAAAATGGAAAAAGGCCAAACTGCCGAACAGGCCGAGGAAGCGCTTGATAAGGTAGTCGGTGCATTTCTCCAAAACGGTTTTCCGGAGCAGTTCCTCGAAAAAATCAACAACCAAGCGGAAGCAGGTCTCGCCTACGATCAGATCCAATTGATCGGAAGGGCAATGAATTTGGCTTATTTTGCTTACTTGGGACATCCTGACCTGTACATGCGGGAGTTTGAGCGAAAGAAAAACATCCCTATAGACAGCATCATGTCTTGGGCAAAGAACATCCTCAGGGAGGAAAACTCCTCGGTTATTTATTACAAATCAAACAATTGAGGTCCTCGGACCATTTATCCCATATGACCAATTTTAGAATAGGATTCGGATACGATGTACACCAATTGCAGTCGGGGTACGAGTTTTGGCTGGGAGGCATCCGCTTGCACCACCAAAAAGGCGCCGTCGGCCATTCGGACGCAGATGTGCTGATCCACGTAATTTGTGATGCGCTCCTGGGCGCCGCCAATCTGAGGGACATTGGCTATCATTTTTCCGACAAAGACCCCAAATACAAAGGTATCGACAGCAAAATCCTCCTCTGCGAGGTGATGCAGCTTATCCGGCAGGAAGGCTACGAAGTCGGCAATATCGACTCGACCATCTGTCTGCAGGTCCCCAAAGTCAATCCCCATATTCCTGAGATGAAGAAATGCCTCTCCGAGGTCATGGGCGTGGAAGAAAGAAACATCTCCATCAAGGCCACCACGACCGAGCGATTGGGATTTGTGGGCAGGGAGGAAGGAATTTCGGCCTATTGCGTGGCCCTTATATATGCAAAATGAGATGAAACGGGAAGTCAAAATCATCCAAACCGAGGACGGTTCCCATTCACTTTTTGTGCCGGAACTGAATGAGACCTACCATTCCTTCCACGGGGCGTACCGCGAATCCATCCATGTGTTCATGCTTTATGGCTTGGAAGCTTGGTACAGCAGAAATCCAGACCGCTTTCCGATCCGGATTTTTGAGCTTGGCTTCGGGACAGGACTCAACGCTTGGCTGACTCTGGTCTGGGCCGAACAGTACCATGTGCCGGTCCTTTACCATACGATAGAGCCATTTCCGTTGGAAAAAGAGATCTACAGCCAGTTGAATTACATTGAAGTCGACACTTCGATTTACCATTATGCCCCCTATTTCAAAAGATTGCATGAGGCACCTTGGAATGAGGGGAGGATTTTTTCGGAGTATTTCAACATGAAAAAAGACCAAACCACTTTGGCGAATGCCGTATTGTATCCAGCGGATGTGGTATTTTTCGATGCTTTTGCACCCAACAAGCAGCCGGAACTATGGACCAAGGAAAGTTTGGGAAAAGTCGTGGAAGCGATGAATCCGGGAGGAATTTTCGTGACCTATTGTGCCAAGGGACAGGTCAAGCGAGACCTGGCTGAGCTGGGTCTGACGGTAGAAACCCTTCCCGGCCCTCCCGGCAAAAAGGAAATGGTGAGGGCAACAAAGGCGGGTGGATAATTTCCCGACTCTATTTCACAGGCGGTTTTTCCTCGGAATTTTTCTTCTCTCTCGGTTTCTTGGCTTGACCTAGGCCGAGGCTTCCTTTGATACCGCTGAATGTGGTTTTCCACCAATAGTTGAAAATAAACTTCTCCTTGTCCCTTACTTGGTAGATGCTCGCATTGATTGGCTTTCTTTGATAGCCCCGCGGGTTGTTGGATCGGACCGCAAATGTGTTTAGCACAAAGGTCAACATGGATTTCATACCCTTTCCTTTGGTCAATGTCCGCTCATCCAATAGTTGGACGTTGAGATCCTCGTACAGGAAGGTCATTTTCCCAATCGCCTCGTCGTCATTGGCTTCGAAGGACCAATCTGCGTTCAAAATCCTTCCATCCCGAGCACTGGCAAATGCATTTGATTTCAGGATTGAATTCAAAATCCCCACTCTAAACTCACCCAATTGGGCGTTGATGCGCATGGGATAGGGCTCATGGTAAAACAAATGCCCCTGCATGTTCAATTTGGCCTCGCCATTGAGCGTCGCATTGGCAATCAGGAAGGATTCTTCCAATGGATAATCCTGACCGGTCTCCACGCCAACATCGAAAGGGAAAAAAGCAGCACTGATATCCGAAAACTCAAGGTAACCCGGCACCATTCCTTTGTCGGGAAACTCCTCATAACGTACAAAACCATCTTCAATCGTCAGGGTGTCCAGCCGCAGCGCCAATCCCGCTTCCTTCATCATCTGTTGGGGCATTGGTTTGAATACGTTTTCCTTTTTGGGGAAACGCTTGTCCCTGAACATTGCCGCCTCTATTCCCTGTAATTTTAGGGATTTTGCCACCAAGGTTTTGTCGGCCAGGTACTTTTGATAATCCGGCCTTTCCAACGTGATGTTTCCAACCGAAATATGGGCCACATCCGTTTGGACACCGATCCGACGGGCATAGTCATACTTGCCGATTCTTGGCAAAAACTCCAAATCCCGAATTTCAGCTTGACGGTTATTGAGCTTGATATTCCCGATCTTGATCCGGTTGAGGCTGTCTTTCAAAAGGATTTGGTAATCGGACCAGGAAACCTCAAAATCATTCTTCAACAAAGACTTTGGATCAAAATTCTCTTTTCCCGTAAGGTCCATGACGATATCCGCTAAGGAGACATTCAGACCATTTAAAAACAATGGTTCGGCACCGGTATTTTTGTCCAACACACCAAAACTTCCTTCCACAATCCTGAAATCGGCAAGCGTCAAGGATTCGAACATCGCTGTCTCGGATACTTGCTTTTCCCTATTTTTTGGAGGGGCTTTTTGCTGGTCCACAAATACCTCCATGTCGGGACGGAACAAACTCACTTCCTGCAAGCCGATTTCCTTGCCTTGCTGAAGTGCCTCAAGGGACTTTGTCTTGATTAAAACTGCGGGGATGTGTCCCGAGAACACCGGAATGCCCGGTTTGCCTGAAAGATTGTTGGGAATCACTCGGAAACTCTGTAGGAAGATTGCCTCCCTACGGGTATCAAACTGGACATTCTTGAAAGTCACTCTGTGGACACTGTCAGCCAATGTAAGCCAAAACTCCTCCGCACCAAGCGTCACACCCGAAAACATACCGACAAAATCCCGCTTACTGATAGTAGCGCTGTCAAGGTAGAAATCGAAGAAATTCAAGTTGATACCAGTGTTGACCAATTCCTTTTGAACTCCACCTTCCTTGATGGATACAAAAAGTTGGGCTTTCTTTGCTGTAATTGTATCGATCTGGATGACATCGATGGTCTTGGGCAAGCTACGGGGCCCAACCTGCCTTCTCCGCTTTGGGGCTTCAGGCAGCACAGCATCATCGTTGATCAAGATATTGACCAAGGCATCGTCCAGTTCCAATTTTTGAAGACCCAATTGGTTTTCAAAAAGAAACCTCTCCAAATCCACTCCCCTGAACAGCATCGTTGGTATTGTCGCCGATATTTTCAGTTTCTCGTTCAGGTCGGCCCTTGGATTCACCTTGACATTTCTTGCGATGATTTCTTCATTTGCCGAGTTGAAGTTGATACGCTCGGCATCCATGGTATATTTTCCGTCGGCGATATTAAAGATATACCTGTTCAACTGCAGGTCAACCTCTTCAGAAAACAGAAATCCCATGTTGGAAATTTCCGCGCCCTTTTGGACTTGAAAGTTCTTGATGCCGAGATCGATGTCCTTGTCCGAAAAGCTCTGTGTCCCTTTATTACTGCTGCTTTCCAATGACATAGTTCCATCAAAAAGACTCAGCGAATCCACCCTTATTTCATCAAAATAATTGGTCAATAAATTCGCAATTTCCTGCCGGGTAATCACATCCTGGACAGCAGAGTCTGTTTCTGTAGGTTTGAAGCTTTTGATGGAAATCTGTGGTCGAGGCACATTGATTTGTTTGACATGCAGGATCCCATCAAAATAGGCACTTACTATGTCCACACCTTTCGCTTCAAACTTGGGCACATAGATGTCCAGCACCGAATTTTTCCCATAAGTCTCCAAAACAGCCTTTGTTTGGACATTTTGCGGAGGTTTGATGGAAAACCCATCGATGATGATTTCCTGTTTTTTGGTATCGAGTGAAAGCCTGTTTGCCTTGAAAAAATGTAGGTTATCGGCAAGCTTCAAGGCATAATCCTCAAACTCCAAATGCAGGTTGTCTGCTAGGAAAATACTTCTGCTGTCACTTTCCTCGGTGCTTTCATCCAGTGCAAAATTCTCCAGCAATAGGTTCACTTTCCCAAAAGAAAGGCTGTCCTGCCTGATCTTGAGCCTGTTGTCCATCACCAAAGAACCGTCTCGGATCTCAAACCGCTTAAAGTACACCCCCTTCAAATATTCTTGAAAAACAAGACTCACGCTGGCGTCTGAGGGGTTTTTCTTTTTGCCCTGCAAATCCTTCAATACGATCTTTGGCTCCACCAAAACCACTTCCTCCATATCCAAAACCGACTCGTTGTAGGTTTTTTTCAGATTGGCGTTGTTGATCATCAGCTCGGCAACCTCGATGTCGAGAATATTCCGCGCCCGTGGCATTTCGGCAAACTGAACCGGAAACAACTGCAATCCTTGGATCCGGATATTGTCGTCAAAGGAGCTCAACTTGACATATTCGCCTTTGATCCAATGGATGCTATCGCTGAGCGCCAACTCAAATTCCCGCAGAGAAACTGAGGCGTCTTCTGCATAAAAAAACTGGTTGACTTTGCGTGACTCATCTGGGCCTACGTAAAAATCCGCCATTTGAAAATCAATCCTTTCCGCTTTGATCCGGTATTCCCCTTGGGCTTGGCTAAGATTCCTTTTTCGAAACGACCCTTCAATAATCTCAAAATCCCTGATTTCGACCGAATTCAAAATCCCGTCGATCAAGCTGTAGAGGTCAAATTGCTTTGGCTCAGTTGCCGTCTTTTGTCCCTCCCGGCTGACGATGTTGAAATTGGGACGCCGAAGCAGCAACTCCCCCACCTTCACCTCCGAGGTATAGAAGACCCGGTTGATGTCGGCATCCACCAGCTTGATATCGTCCAAATCGATGCTGAAATAGCTTGTGGAAAACTTCGAGAAATCCGGCTGGATATGGACGTCCTTTGCTTCGATGAACTGATCCAAGGATGATACGCGAATCTGCGCTGCCTTGATCGTATGCACGCTATCCGCCAATAAAATAGCGAAATTGTCAAACCCAAACTCGAATCCTTCAGCGTTGAAAGGCGTCGCAGGCCTTCGATCCTGCATGATCTGGATATCTTTCAGACGAAAAAAAGTGTTTTCAGCTTGGATCGATTTCTGGGAAATAAAGTCCTTCAACAACAGGTCGGCATCAGAAATAGCAATTTGCTTTATTCTGATTTCATTGATTTGAGAAGACAAAAACGACTTTCTTATCTCTTGCCGCAACACTTCCAGGGGAGATTGTCCCGGAATACTGTCTTTTTTTTCCGATTGCACAAACTTGAATTCCAATTGAGGGCCAACGAGCTCAATATCTCCCACGACGATCTCCTTTTTTCGAAAAAGATAATTCAACCCCTTGACCGTGACATCCTTTACCGCAGCCCTGTAGTACGGGCTGGCTGCCAAAGAATCAAATTGGCCTTCTACGGGATTGATTTTGAGTCCTACAAAGGTGATCCCCCGCTGGATAAATAGGATACGAAAGGTATCAAAGTCGATTTCGTATTTGTTACCCGAAGCTTGGTAAACTTTCTCCTTGAGGTAATTGCGCAGCAAAAGATCCGAACCAAAGTAGAAAAGTGTCTGAAAGATGAGAAGGATACCGCCCAGCACCAGGAGCATTTTCAAAAGCCTCCTTTTTTTCCTGGGTTTTTCTGTTTCAGTTACTGGTACTTCTTCACTCATAGGGACTCGATTAACTATTCAGAAAAACTATGTTCCTTCACGTAAAGGAAATCCAAAACAATCTACTCCCGCATTTTTAGATTCTGGGAAAAACCCCGAGCCACTTCGATTGGTATGGAATCAATACGAAAGGTAATAATTGTGCCATTTAAAAAAAAAAGGCAAGGACCAAAGCGCGGTCCTTGCCTTTTGTTTTCAACCCAAATTGGAAAGCTGTAGGAGAAGGATTCGAACCTCCACGGGGCAGTTAGGCAACACAAGAGCTCTTCATGCGCTTTTTCCAGTCCAATCCTGATCATAACCAGAAAAGGTTCCCCACCCCCGAGACAGGAGGGCTTGTCTGCCAATTTCAACATCCTACAGAGTGTCGATTCAAAAAACCGTTTGTTTTTCGAATGGGTCAAAATTAACAAACAGGTTCATTTGTTAAAATTTTTTTAAAAAAATATCTCAAAATTTACATATTCGTCATTCTTGGTCGAAATGATTGCCGTAAACGAATTTAAGTTTTGTGAATTTGCCTGAAAATTGGAAAGTCGATAACGTACCACCTGACTTATGGGCATAAAAAAAGCCGTGAAACAGGATTTCACAGCTTTAGTCAATTAACAATAAACCCAAAATAACCAGTAGCAGGAGAAGGATTCGAACCTCCGGGCAATGCCCACCTGGATTTCCATCCTACTTTTCAGTCGACTTTTACCAACTGATTTCGATTCAAAATTAATGGGAAAATTGATTCTTTAAAAATATTGCAAATAATTTAACAATAATTTACAGTATTTTTATTTTTGAGATTATTTTTTAACAAATCGTCACATAAAATCGATTGCGGAAACTTGAATTTTGAAAACTTAACAACGTGTTTTGAGTTTCCAGACCTGAAACAAAAGGAAAATCAGTGCGGACCAAGTCAATTTTGGTGGTATTCGAACATCCCTTAGGACAAAAACAGGATCAGGATTCGAACTTTACATAATTCTCCCATTTTTCTATCAGGGATTTGAAGTCTTGCGGCAAGGGTGCCTCAAAGTACATCTTCGCATGCGTAATCGGATGGACAAAGCCAAGTGACATAGCGTGGAGTGCCTGCCGGGGCATGATTTGGAAACAGTTGTCAATAAATGCCTTGTACTTGGAAAACTGTGTCCCCTTGCGGATTTTATCGCCTCCGTACATGGCATCGTTGAAAAGTGGATGTCCGATGTGTTTCATATGGGCGCGAATCTGATGGGTCCGGCCGGTTTCGAGTTTGCACTCAAGCAGTGTCACATACCTCAGGCGCTTCAGCACCTTCCAATGCGTGACGGCATGTTTTCCCTGCGAACCATCGGGATAGGATTCCATTACCTTGCGGTCCTTGGGACTGCGGCCCACGTGTGCACGGACGGTACCGGAATCTGCCTCTGGTTCGCCCCAGACCAAGGCAATATAGGTTCGATCGATGTGGTGGTGAAAAAACTGCTTGGCCAAATCCGTCATCGCCGCTTCGGATTTTGCAATCACCAACAATCCCGAAGTATCCTTATCGATACGATGCACGAGACCGGGCCTTCCCGTATTTCCAGGCAAAGTCGGCAATTGATTGAAATAATACACCAAGCCATTGACCAAGGTCCCGGTCCAATTGCCGTGCGCGGGATGGACTACCATGCCAGCCGGCTTGTTGATGATCAGGAGATAGTCATCTTCAAAGACTATGTCCAGCGGGATTGGTTCAGGCAAGACCTCCGTATCTCGTGGAGGCCGATCGATAAATACCTTGATCTCGTCGAAGGGCTTGACTCGGTAATTGGCTTTGATAGGTTGTCCGTTGACCAGGACATTTCCGGCGTCAATAGCCGTTTGGACCTTGTTGCGCGTGGCGTGGGCCACCTTTTCAGTCAAAAACTTATCGATCCGCGTGAGCCCTTGGCCCTTGTCAACGATAAATGAAAAACGCTCAAAGAGTTCTACCTCCTCATCCTCATCATAATTTTCGAGTTCCAAATCCTCCGCCATCCTGCAAAAATAAGGGCAATTGCGAAAGATTCGGATATTTGGCAGAGAATAGAAGTACGAAGTTTGAAATGTGAAGTGCGAAATTGCTTGCCAATGCAGCTCGGACTGGTAACGCTATGGATTACCAAAACCTCTGCACCAAAATAATATGCCCCAACAAGAACCAATGGCGAATGCTTTTTCCTGAGACAATTTTAACCCAAGAAATCGACCTGCCCATCCTTCGGGAAAAGGGAATCAGGCTTTCCGTGCGGAGATTGGACATGGTGCATCCCTTGGTCTCCGGCAACAAGTTTTTCAAACTCAAATACAACATCGCGGAAGCCAAAAGGCAGGGAAAGAATACCCTGCTGACCTTTGGAGGCGCTTTTTCCAACCATATCCATGCGGTTGCGGCAGCGGGAAAAATACTTGGTTTCAAGACTATAGGCGTCATCAGGGGGGAAGAAACCTTTCCGCTGAATCCGACACTCAGATTTGCGACGGAGGCTGGAATGCGGCTGCATTATGTCGACCGGGAGAGTTACCGAATCAAAACCCAGGAAACATTCTTGGAGAGTCTGAAACAGCAATTCGGCGAGTTTTTCCTTATTCCTGAAGGCGGAACCAATGCGTCTGCCATTCGCGGTACGAAGGAAATCCTATTGGCTGAGGATGAACATTTCAGCCACATTGCGGTCGCAATCGGTACGGGTGGTACTTTTGCGGGCATTGCGGGGAGCATGTATTCCCATCAGACGCTATTGGGATTCTCATCGCTGAAGGGGCTTTCTATCCAAAATGAAGTAAGCCAACTCATGCAACTTCAAAAAATTCAGCCAAGGGGAGCAGTTCGGATTTTGGACCAATACCACTTTGGCGGCTATGCAAAGCACAAACCCGAGTTGCTTGATTTTATGTTGGATTTCTTCGCGCAAACGGGCATCCCCTTGGACCCCGTGTACACTGGAAAAATGATGTTTGGGATCCTGGATCAAGTGAAAAAAGGAGCATTTTCCCCCGGATCAAACATCCTTGCGATGCATACTGGCGGGCTTCAAGGCGTATTGGGCTTCAATGAACGCTTTGGGACTAGGCTTCCCTACACTTCCTTGAGTACGTAAATATCTTCTTTCTCCATTGGCATGACCTGAAGGACGTTGGCCAATACCAGCCTGATGAGTGTTTTGGAAGCCAAGAATCGGGGCAGTTTGGCTAGCTGTTGGAACTCTCCGAGTGTGATTTGGCCCCTCTGCGCCAAGGCCTTCATCAGCACCGTTTCCTTTTCGCCGTAGGTAAAGACAATATCCTTCGGAACCCTACTTTTTTTGAGGATCTCCCACATCTCACGACTCGCCTGCAGGCTCTTCTCTCCGGAGCGCACGTAAGCCCTTTTGCGCTCACCATCAAGGATGTAGTGCGGCCGGGAAGGGGATTTAGGGATTTGGAAAACCGCCACGCCCTTTTTCTCACTCAGTTTGAAAATCTCCACTTCATATTCCAAAGTTGGTCGGATCATGTCGGCGATTGCATTTTTGATTACAAAAACCTCCTCTTCAATGAAGCGCTGCCCGCTGACCGTGCCGTCATCATCCACACCGACAAGCAGATATCCCCCTTCAGTATTGGCCAAAGCGATCAATTCACGCACGATTTTTTCGGGAAACATGGCTTTCTTTTTGAACTCCAGCCGGACGCCTTCGCCCTCTTTCGCCAATTTGTGGATATCCTGCAGGGTCATTGTTTTGGAATTCTTTTGTCTTTTTCGGGAAAAGCCTGTCTATCAAACGCCCCTTTTCAATTCCTCAAGCCTGTTTTTGAGTCCCTGCCATTCGTCGCGGAGACGGGCCGCCTCCATGAAGTTGAGTTCCTTGGCCGCCTTCTCCATCTGCTTCTGGGTTTGGGCAACCAACTTTTCCAACTGATCCTTGCTCAAATATTGCACAACCGGATCCGCTGCTACCAAGGCTTCCGCATCCACCGGTTCGTCGTAGAATTTGGCGTTTTTCTTACTGTCGGCCACTTTGGTTTGGCCGAGGATCTTCTCCTTGGATTTGCGGACAGTTTTGGGGACGATACCATTTTCCTCGTTATAGGCCAATTGCAGGCTTCGTCTCCGCTTGGTCTCGTCTATGGCGGACTGCATGGATTCGGTAATGGTATCAGCATACATGATGACCTTGCCGTTTTCATTGCGCGCTGCGCGGCCGATCGTTTGGACGAGGCTACGCTCATTGCGCAGGAATCCTTCCTTGTCGGCATCCAAAATCGCCACCAAGGAAACCTCGGGCAAATCCAGCCCTTCCCGCAATAGATTGACACCCACCAATACATCGAAAACTCCCAAGCGTAACTCCCTCAATATCTCGACCCGGTCGAGCGGCTTCACCTCTGAGTGGATGTAGCGGCTTTTTACGCCGACGCGCTCGAGGTACTTCTGGAGTTCCTCCGCCATCCTTTTGGTCAAGGTAGTTACCAATACACGATCGCCCATTTTGACACGCTCGTCGATTTCCTCCAAGAGATCGTCAATTTGGTTGGCGCTGGGCCGCACGTCGATGATGGGATCCAGCAATCCGGTTGGACGGATGATCTGCTCCACCACTACGCCCTCTGTCTTGGCCAACTCAAAATCCGCAGGCGTCGCGCTGACATATATGACTTGGTTGATCAGGCTTTCAAATTCGTCAAAATTCAAAGGCCTGTTGTCCAGGGCTGAGGGAAGGCGGAATCCATATTCCACCAAGTTCACTTTGCGGGAACGGTCACCGCCCCACATACCTCGGATCTGCGGCACGGTCACGTGGCTTTCGTCAATGACCATCAAAAAGTCGTCAGGAAAATAGTCAATCAAGCAGAAAGGTCGTGTTCCCGGTTTTCTCCTATCGAAATATCTTGAATAATTCTCCACCCCCGAACAATAGCCAAGCTCCCGGATCATCTCCAAGTCAAATTCGGTCCGTTCTTTCAGTCTTTTCGCTTCGATGAATTTCAGGTCCTTTTCGAAAAAAGCCACCTGTGCCATCATGTCGTCCTGGATTTCATGGATGGCCGTGTCGATCACGTCGCGACCTGTCACGAAGAGATTTGCCGGGAAAATGGAAATGATCTTTTCGTCCGAAATCTTTTTTCCCGAAGCCGGATCGATACGTTGAATTGCTTCGATCTCATCGCCCCAAAAGAATATCCGGTAGGCGAAATCAGCATACGCCACAAAGACGTCCACTGTATCTCCCTTTACGCGGAAAGTCCCATGGCTCAAATCATTGTTGGTGCGGCTATAGAGAATGTCCACCAATTTGAACAGCAATTGGTTCCGGGGTATCCTATCTCCTTCCTGCAGGCGGATCACGTTTTTTCCAAATTCGTCAGGATTCCCAATACCGTAAATGCATGAAACAGAAGCAACCACAATCACATCGCGTCTGCCCGACAGCAATGCGGAAGTAGCGCTCAGGCGTAGTTTCTCGATTTCATCATTGATCGAAAGGTCTTTTTCGATGTAGGTGTTGGAAGTGGGAATAAAGGCCTCAGGCTGGTAATAGTCGTAGTAGGATATGAAATACTCCACCGCGTTTTCCGGGAAAAACTGCTTGAATTCCCCGTAAAGCTGTGCTGCAAGGGTCTTGTTGTGGCTGAGTACCAGGGTTGGCTTTTGGACCTGCTGGATGACATTGGCAATGGTAAAGGTTTTTCCCGAGCCCGTCACACCCAACAGCACCTGGGCAGAATCCCCGTTATCAACGCCTTCGACCAATTGTCGGATGGCCTCAGGTTGGTCCCCGGTGGGCTGGTACTCCGATGTGAGTTTGAATTCCATACCTCAAAATTGAAAATAGATAACACTCGCAGGGAAGCAAAAAGTTTGGGAAAAAGAGAAATCGGCTATGCTTTTTTCTCCCACCCAAACCTATCCATATTGTAATACAAGAAATTTGTCCGAAGCAAAATCACCAACAAAACCGGCACGATGCTCGGATGAAAGGATTGAATCCCGAATATCCAAACCAACAGGGCCACATTGGTCAAGATCATCGCCGCGAGCAGGTATTTCCTCACCCAAGGTTTGACTTGATTTCCCAACAAAGCGAAAGCAAGGATCAGGTTGGTTGGCAATGCCCAAAGCACGTTCCAGTTGAGTTTAGTTTGGGAATGGAAAGTAAAAAACCAGAGTGACACAATGACAAGTCCCAATAATCCCAACGCCGCGAAAAAACCGACGTCGAAGCCCTTGTAAAGCCGCTTTTTCTTATATCCTACAAAGGTCAAAACCACAACCGCTATGGCAAATATCCACCAAAGCACATAGGGATTGAGCAGGTCCATCTTTGACTCCCTTGGCGGAAAATTGAGCACTTCGAGCTTTTCCTTTACCAGTTTGCGGCTAGGGCCGTCACCAACAATCACGGCGCGGTCAAATGCCGCCTCCATGTAATCAGGCAGGAATTGCTTTTCGCGTTCCTTTGCATCTATGTCGATGACAGAGCCTAATGCCAAATCAATCCCAAAATCCGCCCAAGGCAAGGGGTACACATATTCGTCGATCAGGTTTCTGAAGGTTTTTTGTTCAGCCAGCAGGTCTTCATTCCAATCCAGCTGTTCTCCCAGGACCTGTTCCATCACATCCCTTATCCGCGTCGCGCAGTTGTCATAGAAAAAGTCATAGCGGTAAAACCGGTTTTCGGGCAGGTAGTTGTTGTCCAAAAATTCGATCAGCTTCGCAATTTGTTCCGGACTGAGGTCGAGGACCTGCTCACGGACATTGCGCTGGAAATAGTTGTACTCCATCAAAAACCGCTCGTATGTCGTCACGCTGAGCATGTAGTCGAGCGTTCGTTGGGTGAATTTGAGGTAGAAAAACGGTGTATTGAAATCGAATGTCCCGTAGTTGTACACCCAGTTCTGGTTGGTCTCCTTGTTCCATATCCGGATGGCGCTGTGTCCAAAAGCCGAGTACAATTGGTCTCCCGGATCGCAGGTCAAAAGCGAAACCTGGTATTGCTGCGCGTTGGCAAAAAAAATAGTCGAATAAATAAACGGGTAAATCAGGAGTAACTTTTTCAAATGCTTGCCCATACAACTAAATTCATGAAGGTGATAGACTTTTTCAAATATGGGTGTTTACGGCGGGAAAAATCGTATCGGGTTTTCAAAATCTTTTGGCTTGCCAAAGGATGTCATTCATTTGTTCTTTTTGGCCTTGTGGATTGGTCAGTCCGCCTGGGCACAAATCCCATTGGAGCTGGGGGACTACCGGACCATAAGCTCCGGGGATTACAACAATCCGGCTGTTTGGCAGAGATGGGATGGTGCGGCTTGGGTTGCCGCCACTACCAAGCCAACCCAAAGCAATAACATTTTTATCGACCAAGGACATGAAATCAGGCTCACCGCCAACGAAGCCGCAAACCATGTGTACTTGTTTAGTGCAGCCACACCGGGAAGGAAGTTGAATCTCCAATCCTTCGAATTAAGGGTATATGGTGCATTGAGAGCCATGGAAACAATCGGTGGGGTATTTTTCCTGAACAATGTCACGAGTCTTTTGACGGATTGGATTTATCCAGAAGCAGGTCGGGTCGTTTTCAAAGGAGTATCGAGGACGGTTGTCGAGCGCGGTTCTTGGAGCGCAAGCAATATCAACAGCCGCTACACGGTGGTTTTTGACCCTGATCCTGGCGCTACACTAACCGTCAATGCCGGATTCAAAGCCAATACCTTCATCATCCAATCGGGGACGGTTCTCCAAAAGGTAAATACGGCAGGCACGCCCATCTGTGCGACTTTTTCCTATAACAACCAAACAATCTTCAATGGGATGGGTCCATACGGCGACTTCATCATAGAACCGGGCGCGACCCTTGTTTCCGAATGCTCAGCGCCTTTGGAGCAAATCATACGCAGGTCAGCGGCTGTTCCCGGCGCACTCCTCCATGTGAAACCAGGAGCAAACCTCGTGTTCCTGGGCAGCGAGCCAACCTTGGATGTGGCAGATTTCAGAATGGAAGGAAACGTGTACTACCGCTCCAATTCAGGCACACAACGCTTGGTGCGACGGGTTTTGTCTAGCGCCTCAAAACCCAATCAATACCACAACCTCCTTTTCGAAAACAATGCTACAAAGCAATTGCCTGACTCTGTTTTTGTAGCGGGGGACATCGCTTTATTGAACGGGGGAAACATCACCGAATCACCTACCTACTTGCGCCTGAATGGAGACGGCCTGCAACAAATCGTCAATTGGAACCTGAACGTGGACCAGGTCGAAGTCAACAAGCCGTCCGGAACTGTCCTTGCTTTGGAGGACGTTTCGATCAAACGCAACCTCATCATGAGGGATGGCCAGGTGGATTTCAACGGTTTTGATCTTTTTGTCAATACGGCAGGTACGGGCGGGCTTTTCTATGAAGGTGGACAATGGCTCAACCTCCACCGTTTTCATTACCAAAACACACCTACCACACTAAGTGAAACCAACGGCACTTTTCCTTTTGAAGACGGCTACCAAGGCGGCATCAGGAAAGTCCAGTTCCTCGGCAACACCAGCGGTGGCAATCTGCGGGTAAGGATGGTTGAAATCCCAGGTGCCAATTGGGATCCCAACTATGACGACAATGACGGCACGCCGATCCTGTACCAACTCAATTCCTACTTCGAAATGGAGGGGCTCAATGCAGGTCCGGGAACATTGGAAATGCGGATCTCAGCAGACAGTTTGGTGGTGTTTGCCGTCGAGGACCTGAGGATTGTAAGCAATGGGCAGGCTGCGCCGGGAAGCCATTTGACAGGGATCGACCCTGACCAACAGTGGGCTAGGCGAACGCTCTCGTTGAATGAAATCAACGGACAAAGCTTCACGGTTGGTAGTTTTGGCCCGCTTTCGGTGTTGCCATTGGTTTGGAAAGACTATGAGGCGATCCAAAACCAAAACCATATCACGGTCAATTGGACCGCAGTGCAGGAAAGAGACAATCGTCATTTCTCGATCCACCGATCCATAGGCGGGATTTCCAACTTCAGCAAGGTGGGGGAAGTCAAGTCAATGGGAGATTCGGAAGGCGAACAAAAATACGCGTTCAGCTATCTGGAGTCTTTCGCGGAAAAAAATGTCTTCTTCAAAATCTGCCAGCATGACTTGGATGGGAAAAGCACCTGTACACCGGTCTTCCGTATCCGCGGTGCAGCAGAACAGTTTTCCGAATCAGGCATCAGCATTTGGCCAAACCCCTATCATTCAGGGGAGCTGCGTGTCCTTTTCCCACAGAAGTTTCAAACCAGCCACACGATGGTCAGCCTGAGCGATTACCGTGGAATGCTTCTCTTCAGCGAAAGATATCCGGATGGTAATTGGCGCATGCTTTTGGAAAACCTTCCTCCCGGCATGTATGTGATGCGGTTCAGCGACAACAAATACACTGAAACCGTCCGGTTCTGGAAACAATGATATTCCTAAAATCTTCTTTTTAATACATCATCCCCATGCCCATCGCCTTGGTACATTCTACTTGGTACTTGGTACTTTTCTCCATTCCCCGTCTCTCAACGGCTTTGCGCATTTGTCCCAAAAAAGCCATCTGAAAACCCATTTTTAATTATCTTGTCCATCAAACCCAGACGAACCATGACCATCCTTTTTGTTTTTGTAAGCATCGCCGTGCTCATTCTGCTGATCACTTGGCTCAAGCTGAATCCATTTCTCGCTTTCCTGATTTCGTCCATTTTGGCGGGCTTTCTATTGGGCATTCCTCCGCAAAGCATCGCAGGTTCAATCCAAAAAGGCATGGGTGGACTGCTCGGGGACCTGGTGATCGTGATCGTGATGGGCGCTATGTTGGGCAAGCTAGTTGCGGAGAGTGGTGCCGCACAAAGGATCGCTGATACCCTGATGGACATCTTCGGGGTCAAAAACGTCACTTGGGCGATGATGGTCACGGGCTTGGTCGTAGGCATCCCCTTGTTCTACAATGTGGGTTTTGTACTGCTTGTACCCTTGGTATTTACGGTTTCCTACCGCTTCAAACTACCTGCCGTCTATGTGGGGATTCCGCTTTTGGCCGCACTCTCGGTCACACATGGATTTCTGCCGCCGCATCCATCTCCAGCGGCCTTGGTCGCTCAGTTTGGGGCCAATATGGGCCTGACATTGACCTATGGTTTGATCGTGGCTGTACCGACGATTATCATTGCGGGACCCTTGTTTGCAAAGTTTTTGAAGAAAATAGATGCCAAGCCTCTCGATACATTCCAGGCCAAACCAAAGGCGGAAGCCGAGCTTCCCGGCACCTTCAATAGCTTCTTTTCGGCGTTGTTTCCCGTATTTCTACTGGTGGGCACCTCTATCTTCAACCTGAATGCGGATAAAGAAAGCAGCCTTGCCCCGATCATTTCCTTCATCGGCGATCCGGGAATGGTGATGTTGATTTCCCTGCTTTTGGCGACTTATACCTTGGGTGTTCGCAGGAATTTTAAGATCCCTGCCCTGATGGATATCTATGTGGCAGCGACCAAGGATATCGCGATGATCCTGCTGATCATCGCAGGTGCAGGTGCACTGAAGCAGGTACTCCTAGACTCAGGCGTCAGTCAGACCATCGCCGACAACCTGCAAGGTTGGGACGTGCATCCTTTGGTATTGGCATGGACGATTACGGCGATTATCCGGGTTTGCGTAGGTTCGGCGACTGTGGCCGGCCTGACCACGGCGGGCATCATCGCGCCGATGGTGGGTGCATCAGGAGTTGATCCGAATCTCTTGGTCTTGGCGATTGGTGCCGGCAGCCTGATGTTCTCCCATTTCAACGATGGGGGATTTTGGCTGTACAAGGAGTATTTCAACGTCAGTGTCAAGGACACCATCAAGTCCTGGTCCCTGATGGAAACCATCGTCGCAGTGGTCGGACTGGCAGGTGTGCTTGTGTTGGATATCTTTGTGTAGAAATGCCGGGTGAAGGAGGACCAATGGGAAAATGGAAGGAATGCCGAGGACCGAAGACGGAAGTTCCAGAATTCAAGACTCTCCGTTCTTGTTCCTTGCATCTTGTTTCATATCTCTCATCTCTCGTTTCTAACCTCTTGATCCTTGTATCTTGTGTCTTGTGTCTTGTGTCTAGCATCTCGTTTCTCATTTCTCCCGTCTCATATCTCAAATCTAAACCATGCATACCCCAGAAGAAAACTTCGCTTCCCTAGGCCTCAGCCTACCTCCCGCCCCCAAGCCCTTGGGCGTTTACAAACCTTGCCTTGTTGATGGCAAATACCTCTACCTCTCCGGACATGGGACCGTCAAAGAGGACGGCACACTGATTATCGGCCGCATCGGTGAGGATATGGATATCGAGGCCGGCAAACTCGCCGCCCGGCAGGTGGGCCTCGCGATGCTTGCCACGATCAAAGCCAACATTGGCTCGCTCAACCGGATCAAAAGGGTCATCAAGGTCCTCGGCATGGTCAATTGCACGCCGGATTTTGAGCGGCATCCTTATGTCATCAACGGCTGCAGCGAGTTGTTTGCCGCGATATGGGGAACCGAAAACGGCATCGGCGTCCGCAGTGCAGTAGGCATGGGTTCACTGCCAGACAATATCCCGGTGGAAATCGAGGCGCTGTTTGAGTTGGGGTAAATGGAAAGAAATCCTGTAGTCATGGCTCAGGAATTACTTCGGTCCGTACACCAACGACACTGTATCTGCTGAAATATCCTTTATGGTCAAGGTCCTTAGTTTTTGAGCCAATTGTTTTTCAATTATCTCCTGATCAGAATTTGCCCCCAAATCTCCTTCCGAGATTATAAATACTGTAAGCCTCCCTTGGTATCTGTTTCTGATGATCGATTGGGCGCTGACGCTGTTTACAAACACTTCCGATGACTCAGAGGTAATGATCGGCAAAACCGCACCTTTGGGTATGAGATTCCGGTATAAGTCCCGAAACTGATCATCAACGCTCTCGTCATAGCCCAAATAGCTCGATGGTCGGATGGAGGAAATTTCTTCCTCGCTCGGATTTAGGCTGTCGTTCGAAAGAATAAAATAAACGTTTTCGTCTGAAGAATTTTGTAAAAAAATCGCTTGGGAATTGCGACCTCCGCATGAAAGGGAAACTACCAAGACAAGAAGTGAAGTAACACTTTTTGCACTTAGAGTCTTTAAGATTTTGAAAACCATATTGATCATTGATTTCAGAATTCTTTGGACGGAAATCACTTCTCTTCTCCAGCTTGGTTTTGCCTAACCTCTTCCAGTTTTTTGAGAAATTCCTTTCTCGTCAATGGCTTGGCGTGCTTCAGCCGACGGGCTAGTTCCGCTTCCGGGTCATTCGAAAATGGCTTAAATGATGTTTTTGTCTTCATAGAAGTAAGGTACAAAGGAAATTTCATTTTCCGCAAAAGTACTTTTTGATCTCTGTTTTATCGGCTCTTCTTGCGTATTGGGACACAATTCTATGGCCCAACGAAAAAACATATAATATGGGATTTGTTGAAGAAGAAAACCCCACTGCCAAGAAAACCGGTGATTCGTCGCCAGCCTCTGAAATATCGAAGATTGATGTGTCATTGTCGAAAAAAACTTCCTCCAGTTCCTTGGTTGAGCGAATACCGCTTTTTTGCAATTGTGTGATGGAAAGGTTTGACGTATGGTCGAATGAAAAGTCTATATCCATAGAGAATTATTTATTCAAGTTTGAATCCAATCAATTCGGTACACAGTGTTCTTTTCCCACTTAAAGGTGGCAGAATCCATTTGCCTAATCTTTGTCTATTAGCAGACTTAAGAATTGAATAATCTCAATAGGAAACCTCCACCACGCTTCGATCCTTGCCAAATACAATGTCAACATTATCAGAGGAGAACGGATTACATGAATAGGAGTAAACCGTCCGGCCGATATCAATATCTTTAAATAATCCTTCGTCTCCCATAATTTCAAGCACCTCCGACTCCGTCATGCCAAGTTGAATCTAGGCTGATTAAGTTAAAGCTTCTCAACAAACCCCTTTAGCTGCTGCACAAGTTCATCGCCTTTGCTGGGTCTATGGATACCCTCCCTGATCAATTTTCCTTCCTTGGTAATCAGCAAGTAGGTGGGAAATCCGGTGATATTGACTTCTTTATCAAACTTCTGAAACGCATCTTGGTCAAGAAAGAAATGTTCACCCGCCAAGCCAAATTTTTTGATTTGGTTTTCAAATGCTTCCCGCTCGGATCTTCCGCAGATATACGCAAAAACAACGTCCTCGGGGACCTGCTTTTTAATCGTTTCGGCATACTTAAATTCACTGATGCAGGGACCACACCAGGTAGCCCACACGTCGATATAGATTACTTTTCCTGGAAATTTGTCTTTAAGCTGGCTAAGTACATTGTCGGCCCTCTCGGCAATCGCCACGCCCTCGACAAACCGCTGATTTTTTGTGCGCTCAAAATCGGCAATTTCTTGCTTGATGATCGCCAAAACCTCAGATTTTAGATTCAATGAATCGAGTTGGTTTTGGATTGATTTTGGGATATCTTCCCCGACTCCTTGAAAATTCATGTCCAAAAAAATGGCGATGATACTCGAACGTGAAAGTGTACCGAGATCCGAGATTTTTTCTTTCAGATGGTTCCATAGCGCTAGCGTGTTAAAACGTGAAAAATCTTGCCTATATAGCTCTCTCACTTCCTTGAATTCATTTGAAACAACGAGGCTGTCGTTCGGAACTCCGTTTTTAACTTGATCAAACCAGGTTTCCACACCCGCTCGATGTGATTCTGAAAGCTCCTTCTCTTTGAGGAAACTGTAAATCATCAAACTTCCATTTTTCCTTGTGATTTCAGATTCGGAAGGACGCATCGGCATGGTAAATTCTCGCATAAGTCCAGAATATTCCGAAGTCATGAGATCCTCCAAATCATCTGTGACTAGATTTTTTACAACCCTGATGTAGTCGTCTGAAACATCTACTGGAATAAGTCTACCTTCAACAATCCCTGAATGCAACCAGATGTATCTCATAAGGTCATCGGCCGCATACGTTCTTGCACCTCTGATGCTAACATCTTTGACTATTTGGCTCACTGGGATTGAATCGAAATAGCGGTTGAAAAAATCTACATGTGTATTCATTAGTCCTACACGATAGTCCAAGAACTCAGTTTCTTCTAGGGTTTTCTGTAGGCTATCCGTAAGGAAATACTGACGCACTTTCATAAATTCAGGATAAAGTAACCGCCTTTCCTCATTTTCAACGGCCAAATCCCCCATGAAGTCGATACCTTTCACCATTTCCCAAGAAGATATCCCTCCTCCAAATGAGCTCTCATCTATCACCATTACCTGCTTAGCGCCGGGCATTGATAAATAGCTAAAGAAGGCATCACCAATTTGCACCATAACTTCCTGGGGATAATCCGAAGGGAATATCACTTTGAATCTACCTTTTTCATCAACCTCGCCTGAGAACTGAAGCTGATTATCGCTGAAAGCATGATTGTAAATAACTTGGATGGTTGAAGGCATCCCTGCTTTTGGAAGAAAAATTCCCTGCAAAAGGACCTGGTCTTCCTTAAAAAAATTTCCTGACAAGTCTGTTTGGCCGACTTTCCTGTTGCTAAGATTACTTGATTTTTGCGCTTGGACAGGAATTCTATCCGCCCCGTCTTCCAGCAAGTGGCGATTCCCGTCTTTTATGATTTGAAGTTTTCGCCTTGTATCCTGATTCGCCAGTAAATACTTCCCCGGACCAACTAACTCCATATCCCAAAATCCTCCCTTGTACAGCGCAACATCCTGAGCAATCAATAGCAGTAGTTCATTGCTGCCGTCTGCGGAGTACCAAGTTTCAAAATTGGAATCGGTTGATCCAACCTGAGAAATCGCATGTAAACTCACTAAAATGAATGCAAAAAAAGCAAATAAAGGCTTCATCATTGGTCGAAATTATTTTTAGCCAAATTATTAAGGCTTTAGATAATAAGCAAACAGAGTTACCCTACTTATTTCATGTTTCGGGAAAACACCATTTCGTTCACTCGTTCAACAGAGTTTTTTTGTCCATCTACACTGAGTGGAACGCGCAACCAAATCCCTTCACACCTTAAGTGCACTCAATATTCAAATTGAAATACGAAAGGTAAATGGGATTCCTGAGCCGAATTAGTATTGAAAGCAAGAGAACGAACCGAAAAATCCATCTGGATCGATTCGGTGAATACCCCTCCATTCCCGTTTTCTTCTTATTTTTCCAAGGTTACAAAAAAGCACTTGCCACATGTTTACCATTGATGCCCATTTGGACCTGAGTATGAACGCCCTGGAATGGAACAGGGACTTGACCAAGCCACTTTCCGCGATCAATGCGCGGGAAAAGGGACTGACCGATAAGCCTGATCGTGCCAAGGCGACCGTCTCTCTTCCAGAATTGCGCAAGGGCAATATCGGACTTGTGGTAGCCACACAAATCGCCCGCTTTGTGGATGTTGGCAATCCCTTGCCGGGTTGGCATTCGCCCGAGCAAGCCTGGGCACAGACCCAAGGCCAACTGGCTTGGTACAAGGCCATGGAAGATGAAGGGGAAATGGTCCAAATCCGAGATTTGGAATCGCTTGAAAAACACCTCCACCTTTGGATCCATGAGCTCCCCTTAGGCACAAAGCCCATTGGCTATATCCTTTCGCTAGAGGGGGCGGACAGCATTGTCAACCTCCATTACCTCGAAAAGGCATATGCCTCGGGACTTCGGGCACTTGGACCTGCACATTATGGCCCCGGTCGGTACGCCAATGGCACGGACGCGAAGGGAGGTTTGGTCGGGAAAGGCCGTGAACTGCTCAAAGAAATGCAGCGGCTCAACATCATTCTGGACGCGACCCACCTCTGCGATGACAGCTTTTGGGAAGCAATGGACCATTTCCAAGGGCATGTTTGGGCCAGCCACAACAATGTCCGCGCATTGGTCGATCACAACCGACAGTTTTCCGACGAACAAATCAAAGTACTTGTCGAACGCGGGGCGGTAATTGGTGGCGCCATGGATGCCTGGATGATGGTACCCAATTGGGTTCGTGGCAAGTCTGACCCAAAGGCCATGGACTGTGGCCTCGAAAAACTGATTGATCACATGGACCATATCTGCCAGATCACCGGCAATGCCAACCATATCGGAATCGGCTCTGATCTGGATGGAGCCTTCGGACGCGAACAATGCCCCTATGACTTGGAATCGATCGCCGATCTCCAAAAAATTCCCGGTCTTTTGAAGAAAAGAGGATATGCAGACCAGGATATTGAAAAAGTAATGCACAAAAACTGGTTGCGTTTTTTGCGGAATGCTTGGAAGTAATTTCCGATTTCTAAACAGGGTTGGCTCGCATTTGGCAGAAACTTCAACAAACTCCTTTGTATTGGGTAAAATCTATCGGCCCGAATCGCTCATCCCTAGCGGAACTATGGCACAATCCATTTGTAACTGCAGCCTTGCTCCAGATGTACGATATCCAGTTCGGGGAATTTTGTTTGGAGATGCTGCTGCAAGAGCCGCATGCCGTGTTCCTCTGAGGTACCGTGGTCGATGATCACCATCGGCTTCCCGGAGTCCGTCGCAAATTCTCCGTGTGACCAGGTTCGGAACACATCGTTGATCACGAGGTACATATCAGGGTCCATGTGCGCAAACTGCATCGGATCACTTGCATTGCCCGTCCCAACGCCAATGGACTGGATCAGCCTGTTTTCGTCCCCATAGAAACCCACGCCCGGCTGACCGAATTCCGCCAGTGTTTTCGAGATTTTTTTGGCAAAAACACCCGCCTTGATCGGTCCCATTTTGTATACCGTGTAGTACTTTTCCTGTCGCAAGATATCCCCAAGACCAAAACCCAAAACCTTCCCAAGAGCCGCGGACATGCCAAAATCCATGATTTGATCGATCGAATCATGGTTTCGAATCACGACGAGGTCATTTTCCAAAATCCAGGCCTTCTTCTTTTCGGCCCATTCCATGTATTGTTTTTGGGCAGCGGGAAATCGGTGGTAGTCTCCTTGCTTTTCGTCCATGTCCCAATGGGTAAAAAAAGTGGGCTCATGGGCTACGACCACATTTGCGCCGGCATCCTTGGCTTTGCGCAGCGTATCCCAATACGGGGTCCAGCAGGTGGCGACTTTCTTGATTGGCGTATCAGGATCGCCTACAATCACACGGTCTACGGTCGGGTTCCGTTCAGGTGCCATGGACAACATGTAACGGCTCAGTTCCACAGCTGTTGCAGGAACTTCCACTGCTTGGTTGGCAAACAGATCAAAGGGATTGGTTACAAAAGATGCCCCGACAGCCAGTCCGGTCAGCTTTAGAAATTCTGTTCGTTTCATGCTTCAAGAAAGTTGATGGGAAATATAGGAAGAAAAGCATTCTCTAAACCACTGAAAAGTAACAGTGGTAAGCCGCCGATCGAAGCGTGCGGGATCTATTTTTTTCCTGCCCAGTTGCCTAATCAAAGGGCATATCAGGGATATTCGTCTTAGAAAGTTCTCAATTTAAAAACCTACAAAAAGCGTAAGTAGAAGTCGCACTTGCTCCGAGCTTGAAGCCTTGCTTTTTCACCCAGATGAACAGTTTTTCCTACATTGTAAAAATGAACCGTAGATGAAAAAAGTCAGCTAGGATAAAAATTCTTCCGCTCTAAAACCGAGATTCACATAAACCGTCACGAAAGCCAAGGGAATTCGTCGGTATTTTGCCGCGCGAATCAGAGCGACTTCTCCCTCTCCCTCACGAGCACTTCGGTCAGGCGGTTCAATTCCTCCACTTTGTATTCAAAATCTCCCTTGAGTGTCTCCCGATAGCGGTGGATATTCTCGACCAAGTCGTTGATGTCTTCGGGGATCACCTCCTCGAGTAGTTGGCGCAGCCGCTTCGCTGTCGTTGGGGATTTGCCGTTGGTGGAAATCGCGATCTTGACGTTTCCCTTTGTCACAATCCCGCCCAGGTAAAAATCACAAAGCGCCGGCGTATCGGCCACGTTGACCAAGAGATACCGCTCCTTGGCATCATCGTGGATCCGTCGGTTGACGGACTTGTCATTGGTGGCGGCGATGACGAGGTGCTTTGCTCCCAAGTATTTGGGATCATAGGCATCATCGATCAAGGTCACGTTGGGCGCTTGTGCAGCCAATTCCAGAAACTCTGCATTGAAGGCTTTTGACACTGCGGTGACTTGGGCCTCAGGACTGCTTTTGAGCAAAAAAGCCAATTTTTCCGTGCCAACAAATCCCCCACCGACGAGAAGGACATTGAGTTGGTGGACTTTGAGAAAAATGGGATAAAGCGGATTGGCCATGGGAAATATCAATTAATGCTATCGAATACTTGGGAACGTAGTATCCTTCGAAGCAAGGGGTACACGGACGACTTCCTGATAGACTTCCTTGAGCTGATAGCTTTCCTTCACCACTTCCCCAATCACAATTACAGCCGGTGCCAAATCCCCCAAACCATCCACTTTGGACAGGATGTCGGCAATGGTACCGGCAAGCACCTGTTGCTCATGGGTGGTACCGCTGCGGATGATCGCAATCGGAAGGGCACTTTTGCCCTGCTTCGTATAGGTATCCACGATTTCAGCGAGCTTTTTGGTCCCCATCAGGACGACCACCGTGGCGGTAGACTGGGCAGCAATGCGGAGGTCATTGGAAAGTTGGCCGCTGCTGGTTGTTCCTGTGATGACCCAAAAACTCTCAGAAATGCCCCTTTTGGTCACTGGAATGCCTGCAGCCGCCGGCACAGCGACAGAGGATGAAATACCCGGCACCACTTCCGTCGTAATGCCAAAAGCCTGGATATAGTCGATCTCTTCCGCCCCTCTTCCAAATACAAAAGGATCGCCGCCTTTCAGGCGCACCACATGCCCATGTTGCAAGGCATAGGACACACACAGCCTATTGGTTTCCTCCTGGGGATTGACGGAAGAGCCCTCCCTTTTTCCCACAAAAACCTTGATGGCCTTATCCGGGGCATGCTTCAGCAGCCTTTTGTCAATCAGCGCATCATAGAGCACGACATCGGCTTTGTTGAGTGCCAAGACGGCCTTTAGCGTGATCAGTTCGGGGTCTCCCGGGCCTGCACCGACGAGGGTGACTTTGGGTTTGATGGAGGTACTCATGCCAACACCTCCCTTTCCCGATAGGCACTGATGGCCTCAAACACACCCAAAGCATCTTGGAAATAGGCTTTCGCAAATGCCTCGGAAGGTTCGTTTTGGTTGATCTGGTAAATGATCGCAGCCAAGTCGGACTTGAGGCTGATCTTACCTGTTTGGATAAATGTCTCGTCAAACAATGCCACGATGTTGGCGTAGGAATTGGTGCTTTTGCTTTCGCTGAGCAAAATCGCCTTGGCGGCATTTACCATCGCTGCATAGGTATGGTAGATGCTGTCGGACCATTTCCGTTCGATGAATGTCTCCTTGGCCAAATCCAGTTTTTCCCTTGCTTCCAAGAGCAAGGTAGCTACCAAATCAATCACCACACCCGCACATTCGCCCACGCCGACAGCCACTTGGTAGGCTTCTTCATGCCCCCAATCGACTTGGTCGCTTTCGGTGACTGTACTCGTATCGGCAAGCTCTTTCAGGATTTCGTAGAAATACATATGGCCAAGACGGTCATAGTAATCCAGGAAACTTTCCTCCTTGCCTGCATTATTTTCAAAATCAGCTATCAGAATCCTGAGCGCCTGTGGACCCCTTCGGCTGGGGATTTTGATGACTTTATCCGCGAATCTCCCTTTGCCATTGCCCAAGGTGCCACCACCCAACAGTACCTGCAGTGCCGGAACGACAGCTTTGCCGACTTTCATGGACATGCCCTGAAAGCCTATGTGCGCCATATTGTGTTGGCCGCAGGCATTCATACAGCCGGATATCTTGATGGTCAGGTCTTTGTTTTTGAGATACTGGGGGTATTCTGCCAAGATCACCCGCTCAAGTTCCTTGGCTATGCCCGTCGAACTGGCAATACCCAAGTTACAGGTATCCGTACCCGGGCAGGCAGTGATATCTCCAAAGGTGTTGTAGCCGAAATCGGAGAGGCCGATCTTTTTCAATTCTTGGTAAAAAAACGGCACCGCCGTCTCCTGCACATCGCGAATAAGGATATTTTGACGAAGGGTAAACCGAATCTCGTCATTGGCAAATTTGCTGACCAAATCCGCCAATGCTCGAGCCTGATCCGTATCAAAATCGCCCAAGGTCACCTTCACGCCGATGGAAACAAAGCCCGCCTGTTTTTGCGGGAACACATTCGTCAATTTCCAACGCTCGTAATTCAGGTCCTTCGGCTCGGCCACAGCAGGAACCTGCGGGGTATTCAAAACCCTTGCGTTTTCGAAACCTGCCGCATCAACCGCATAGGTCTTGTAGGGAAGTGCTTTCTTTTCTTCTTCTACCAAATTGAGAAAAGCCTCGATCCCGATATCGGAAACCAGGAATTTCATCCTTGCCTTCAGCCTTCTTGCCCGCTCACCATGTCGGTCAAAAATCCGCAAAACACCTTCAATGAACGGGATCAATTCGTCCTCTGGCAAAAACTCCGTGATCAAATCCGCATGCCGTGGCTGACTGCCCAAGCCGCCACCCAACAACACCTTGAAGCCACGGATTTCTTTTCCTTCCAAGGTTTGAATCTGTGGGATAAAGCCCAAATCATGTAGGTAGGAAAGCGCGGTGTCTTCTTCTGAAGAAGAAAACGCCATCTTGAACTTCCGGCCCATTTCCCCGCAGATCGGATTGCGCAGAAAATACCGGAACACGGCGTCCGCGTAGGGTGTCACGTCAAAGGGTTCCTTTGGGTCTACACCCGCGATCTCGGAGGCAGTGACGTTCCTGACAGTATTGCCGCAGGCCTCGCGCAGGGTCACGTCGTCCTTTTCCAACTCCGCCCACAAGGCAGGCGTTTCCTCCAAACTGACGTAGTGGATTTGAATGTCCTGGCGCGTGGTGATGTGGAGTTTTCCGGTAGAATAGGTATCAGAAACTTCGGCAATTCGCCTCAACTGTGGACCTGTCGCCTTGCCATAGGGCAATTTGATCCGGATCATTTGTACACCGGGCTGTCGCTGTCCATACACACCCCGCGCCAGTCGAAGGCTGCGGAACTTCTCCTCGTCGATCTTTCCCTCACGGAATAGGCGGATCTTCCGCTCCAACTCGAGAATGTCTTTTTCGACGATTGGGTTTTCGATTTCTGTCCTAAAACTCTGCATGGTTGTAATTAATTTTCCCTATAGGGATTGTGGTTTATGAGTATCAAAGAAAGCCTAGAAGGATCCGGGCTTTGATCATCTAGGAAATAAAGCCTACACTGACCGTGTCAAAGCTGCCTTCATCGATCAGGATGAAGCTGCCGTTGGAGCGGTTGGATTTGTAGGGATCAAAATGGATCGCCTTGCTCAGGCGCAATTTTACCTTACCGATATCATTGAGCCGAAGCTGCTGCGCAGGTTCCTCGCCGGAGAAATCGGTTTTGACCACCGCGTCGATGGTATCTACTTTCGCAAGGACCCTATTGACACCGTGCTGAAGGGTAAACTTGTCCCCTACACGCAGCGGCCGACTATTGACTTGGCAGATCGTGGCAGAGATTTGCTTGTCGGAATGGGGCTCCTGACCCGCTTTGACCAACATATCCCCTCGGCTGATGTCCACTTCGTCTTCTAGGGAAATGGTCACAGAAGCCCCCGGCAAGACCTCATCGAATTGCTGATCAAAGAATTGGATCGACTTGATCTTCGTTTGGTTAAATGAAGGCAAGACGGTCACTTCGTCACCGACTTTCAGGGAAGCTCCATACAATTTGCCTGCAAATCCCCTGAAGTCGTGGAATGCCTCTGTTTTCGGCCTGACCACATACTGGATCGGAAACCGTGCCACCGCACTTTCGTGCAGGTCGGATGGTTCGAGTACTTCCAAATGGTCCAATAGCGTGTTGCCAACATACCAAGGCATGAGCTCGGATTTTTTGGCGATGTTTTCTCCTTTCAGCGCCGAAATCGGAATGAAGGTGATTTGGTCGACTTCGAAGTCACTCTTTTCGACCAAGGCTTCAAAGTCGGATTTGATCTTGAGGTACACATCCTCGTCGTAATTGACCAAATCCATCTTGTTGATGGCGACGACCACGTGACCGATCCGCAACAGGTTGCTGATAAAGAAATGCCTATAGGTCTGTTCGATCACCCCTTTTCTCGCGTCGATCAGGATAATCGCTACCTGGGAAGTCGAAGCGCCTGTCACCATGTTGCGGGTGTACTCCACGTGACCGGGCGTATCTGCGATGATGAAGTTGGTTTTGTCGGTATTGAAATAGATGTGGGCAACGTCGATCGTGATGCCCTGCTCGCGCTCTGCAACCAATCCGTCCGTTGCCAAGGAAAAATCGAGGTAGTCAAACCCGCGCTGCCGGCTTGTACGTTCTATTGCTTCCAATTTGTCCGTAGTCAGCGATTGGGTATCGTACAAAAGCCTGCCAATCAGCGTGCTTTTGCCATCATCCACCGAGCCTGCGGTTGCTATTTTTATGAGTTTCCTGTTTTCCATTTTATTAGACTTGAGACGTGAGACAAAAGACTTGAGATCACGTCCATTTATATTTTTTACCCTTGAACTCTTTAGGTCCGCCTATTCCTACGGCCGCCCTTCTTTATTTTTTTCAACTTGTTACTTTCTACCAATCCTCTATTTGCCTCGACACTCGCTTCTTGCCCCTTGCCTCTCGCCTCTCGTCTCTCGCTTCTCGCTTCTCCCCTCTCGCTTCTTGTTTCCTACCTCTTGTGTCTTGCGTCTTGTGTCTAATTAAAAATACCCCACCTTTTTCCTCTTCTCCATCGCTGCTTCCGAGCGCTTGTCGTCGATCCGCGCGCCGCGTTCGGAGATGGTCGATTGGCGGATTTCAGCTACGACTTCTTCCAAAGTTTCAGCTTCGGAGAGCACGGCGGCCGTGCAGGTCATATCGCCGACCGTTCTGAATCGGACCATACGCTCTTCCACCAGTTCGCTGGATTCCCTGTACACGTGTTCGTTGGCAGTCCAAATCATCCCATCCCGGAAGAAAACCTCGCGCTTGTGTGCGAAGTAGATCGAAGGAATGCGGATGCCTTCGGATTGGATATATTCCCAAACATCGAGTTCTGTCCAATTGGAAATCGGGAACACACGGACGTTTTGGCCTTGGTGGATTTTGCCGTTAAGCATGTCAAAAAGCTCCGGCCTTTGGTTTTTTTCATCCCATTGCCCAAAATCATCCCTGACAGAAAACACGCGCTCTTTGGCCCGTGCTTTTTCCTCGTCCCTC
Organism: Mariniradius sediminis; assembly: GCF_021491425.1. NCBI lineage: Bacteria > Pseudomonadati > Bacteroidota > Cytophagia > Cytophagales > Cyclobacteriaceae > Mariniradius > Mariniradius sediminis. The sequence goes on from NZ_JAKEVZ010000006.1 coordinate 203,785, forward strand.
CGCGCGCCACCGATGCAGGCGTCAAACTTGAATTCCTCGATCGCGTCCAGCAAGGTCGTGGTCTGAAGTGTATTTCGGCTGGCATAGCGGCCCCGTTCCTCCGTCACTTTCCCTTGGTCTATGGAATCCTGCACGTTGCGCACGATCATTTCCAATCCCAATTCAGCCACCAATTCATCGCGAAATTGGATGGTTTCCGGGAAGTTGTGTCCTGTGTCAATGTGCAGCAAAGGGAATGGAATCCGCGCAGGATAGAATGCCTTTTGGGCCAGGCGTACCAAGGTGATGGAATCCTTTCCTCCCGAAAAAAGCAGCACCGGCTTTTCAAACTGTGCCGCCACCTCCCGCAGGATATGGATGGATTCCGCTTCTTTTGGATTGGGTATAAATCGGTTGGACATAGTCAAATGTGAGTTTCGAAGTACGAAGTACGAGGCCTCTTCAAGCCTTAGAACCTTATTATTTATTAGTTAAACCCTTGAAAAAAGAAGAATCATTAATTAATTTTTCAATTTTCAAATCTTTCAATTTTTCAATGTCGAATGTCGAATGATGAATATCGAATTACGAAGTCTTGCGTCTTGCATCTTGTGTCTCGTGTCTTATTTCGCATGCAAACCACACTCCTTTTTCGAATCTTCCCACCACCAGCGACCGGCGCGGGCATCTTCACCGGGGAGAATCGCCCGCGTACAAGGCGCACAGCCAATGCTGACGAAGCCTTTGTCATGCAGCGGATTGTAAGGAATCTGATGGTTTTGGATATACGCAATCATTTCGTCGTAAGACCAATCCAAAAGCGGATTGAACTTGATGATTTGATTGGCTTCGTCCCATTCGATTTTCTCCATGCCGGCGCGGTTAGCGCTTTGTTCGGCGCGCAGGCCCGTCACCCAGACTTGTTGGCCTTTCAAAGCCCGCTTCAATGGCTCGACCTTGCGGACGTAGCAGCACATTTTTCTGTTTTCGACCGACTCATAAAAGCCGTTGATGCCGACATTGGCCACGAGGTTTTCGACCGAGGGCCTTTCCGGGTACAGGACCTTGATGCGGAGTTTGTACTTACTCTCCGTGCGCGCCAACAGGTCCAAGGTCTCAGAAAACAACCTGCCGGTATCGAGGCTGAAAATGGACATCTGTGCTTTGCTTTGGGCAATCATCTGGGTGATGACCTGGTCTTCCTGGCCCAAGGAAGTCGAAAACGTCACTTTCCCGGGAAACAAGTCCCCCAACAACACCAAAGCATCGGCTGGACTTAAGCCCCTGACCTGCTCTTGAAGCGAATGGATATCGATTTGGGTATGCATAGCAAATACAAAAGTATGTAAACTCTATAATTATTATAGGGAATTAGCGTAAAAATTTTTACTCTCGATCCAAAATATCAGCCAAAGTCTTGTTTTCCAACACGTTGAGCATTTCGTCGCGAACCTGGATCATGACGCTTCTGAGTCCGCAGGCGGCTTCGTTTTTACATTCCACGCAGGGTTCGTAGTAGTTAAGGCTGACGCAGGGAAGCAGGGCAATCGGCCCGTCGAGGAGACGGATGACCTTGGAAAGTGGAATATCTTTAGGTTCTTTGATCAGGTAATAGCCGCCGCCTTTCCCTTTTTTGCTGCCAAGGACACCGGCTTTTTTGAGTTCGAGGAGGATGTTTTCGAGAAATTTGTGCGAAATCCCGTATTCCTCCGCAATATCATGGATGAGGATGGTTTTTTGGTCGCGGTGCTTTCCCAAGTAGGTGAGGGCATGGAAAGCATATTTGGTTTTTTTGGACAGCATGGATACAAAAATAAGGGAAAAATCGGGATGGGAAAGAGAAGTCTTCGCCGTTACCTACCCAATCAAAAACTTGATGAACCGAACCAGTTCCAATAAGCATAAAATAGTTCCTCCAATCAAAAGGGCATAAATGAATCCATTCCTTTGGGTTTTCCAATACCACGTAAAAATCGTGATTCCAGCTTTGTCTTTTCTAATCTCTTTGTTGTATCGGTAAAGCCCCCAAACAAGTAAACCAAGGCCAATTAAGAATACCATTCAATTATCTGCTTTGGAGATTCGAACCTACCTACCCTGGCCTTGGGTGGAATTTACAATTCCAACCTTCTATACTTTCAATTTGAAATTGGAATACCCTGCCAACTACCACAGCGGAATATAGTTTGAGATCAGGTAAATTGCAAATCACAAAAATAAACGATAGTAACTGCAACTAGCGCCTTCGCCATTCTACGTCCAGCGAGGGAAAATTTTCTTTTACCATACCAAAACGCTACCTTAACTCAAATTCGATGTCCCCAAAATCAAGTTCTTCATCTCCTGCAAGAATAGGAGGCAATCTAAGGCTGATTTTGTCAACCTGTTTAAAATCGTTGACCTCTGATTTTGGAATTGATGCGAATACTTTGAACTCTATCTCTCTATTTTGCGGCAAATGGGTTGTATGTAGGTTATTGGTTGCTAACCCAATTTCCTTTACTGAATTCAGCTCTCTCCCGGTTAAAAAAACTCTAACGTCAGTTGATTTGAAGTAAATCTTAGTATCCCGAACACTTATTTTGACCTTAAAAATTACCTCGCTCGGTACGGTAGTTGGCTTTGAAACTAGCAATTTTCCTTGAATTGACATTTTTGAATTGGTTTCGCCTAGTAAAAGCCCGGCATTCTTATCAAAACCAGGACTCATTAACTGAACAGATTTATAAACCGAACACGAGGCAAGTATTCCAAAAAAGATAAAGATTAGCATTCGTACCATGATTCAGCGTTTTTAAAACTCCACCTTTGGAATTCATTTATAGTTTCGCAGGTGCATTGATGAATTCCGATATCCATCGCTGATTCAATTTCAAGCTTTTTATACTTTCAATATTCAATCGCAACAGCTATCCGGATATCCCATCGGAATATAGTTTGAAATCAGGTGAATTTCAAATCCACTTCACTGATGTCCACCAACACCCCAGAAAACAAAAAATCCCCGGCAACTTGCCGGGGATCGGATAAACCTTTGGGGTTTCGGAAACCCCGAAAGTTTATATACTTTTTCAAACCCCCGAGGTCAAAAAAAGACCTCAGGGGTTTTGGATCAAATCATCCCCACACTTCGCTTCACAAACTCGGTCAGGTCCTTGCCGGTCAGCAGGCCTTGGGCCAAGAGCGCCAAGTCAAAGGACTGCTTCGCAAGCTTGGACTGCTCGGCCTCGTCGGCTGCCTTGAGGATCTTGTCGATGACGGGGTGGTTGCCATTGATGGCGACCTTGTAGTTGTCCGGCATCGAGCCGTAGAAACTCATGCCGCCGCCCATTTGGGCCATTTCCTTCATCCGCCGCATAAACTCATCCATGGTCACGGTCACGGGCATTTCCTCTGGGCTGAGGCCCTCGATCGAGATGCTGTAGGCTTTGTTGTCGATGGCTTTTTCGAAGATTTCCTTCACCTGCTTGGATTGTTCTTCGTTCAGCAGGTTGGCATAGGAAGCGTCTTTCTCGATCAGTTTCTCGGCCACATCGGCATCCACACGCTTGAGGGAAGTCTTTTCTTCCTTCATCTCGAGGTGTTGGATAAAGTGGTTGTCGATCGGCGAATCCATCACGAGGACATCGTAGTCCTTCTTGTTGGCACTTTGGATAAAGGCATCCTGCTTGGCGACGTCATTGGCATAGAGATAGACAAGCTGCTCGCTTTTGTCGGTTTGGAAAGGCTTCACCTTTTCCCGGTATTCGGAAAGCGTGAAGAACTCGCCCTTGGTGTTTTTCAGGAGCGCGAAGTCCTTGGCTTTTTCGGCAAACTTGTCCTCGCTAACCATGCCGTATTTCACGAACAGACCAATGTCGTTCCACTTGCCTTCGTAGACTTTGCGGTCTTTTTTGAAGAGCTCACCCAGCTTGTCGGCCACCTTTTTGGTGATGTAGGTATTGATTTTCTTGACGTTGCTGTCGGCTTGCAGGAAGCTACGGGACACGTTCAGCGGAATGTCGGGAGAATCGATCACCCCATGCAGCAGCATCAAAAACTCAGGAACGATATCCTTCACTTCGTCCGTGATGAACACCTGACGGCTAAAGAGCTTGATTTTGTTTTTCTGGAAATCGAAATCGTTTTTGACTTTGGGGAAATACAAAACCCCTGTCAGATTGAAGGGATAATCCACGTTCAAATGGATCCAGAACAGCGGGTCCTCTCCAAATGGATACAATTCCTTGTAAAATGCGAGGTAATCCTCATCCTTCAAATCCGACGGCGACTTGGTCCATATCGGCGAAGTCGTGTTGATGATGTTGTCGACTTCGACGGATTTCCACTTCTTCTCGCCTTTGTCGTCCGTACCGTCCTCCTGGCTTTCGGTCTTGGTGCCAAACTTGATCGGCACGGGCAGGAATTTGCAGTACTTGTCGAGGATTCCTTGGAGTTTCCACTTGTCCAAAAACTCTTCCGAATCCGCATTGAGGTACAGAATCACGTCAGTGCCGCGGTCTTTTCTCGAGCCCTTGGCAATCTCAAATTCGGTGCTGCCGTCGCATGTCCATTGCACCGCTTCGGCTCCATTTTGATACGAAAGCGTCTGGATTTCGACCTTGTCCGCTACCATAAAGGCAGAATAGAAACCAAGACCGAACTTGCCGATGATCTCATTGGCGTCCTTGGAGTCCTTGAATTTCTCCATGAACTCGGTGGCGCCGGAGAAGGCAATCTGGTTGATGTACTTCTTGACATCGTCGGCCGTCATACCCAAGCCTCGGTCGGAGATCGTGATGGTTTTTTTGTCTTTGTCAAAAGCCACCTCGACCCTGATATCGCCCAATTCGCCGCCATATTGACCGAGTTGGGCGAGGCGTTTGATTTTTTGGGTGGCGTCTACCGCGTTGGAGACCAGTTCCCGGAGGAAGATTTCATGGTCTGAGTACAAAAATTTCTTGATGATCGGGAAGATATTCTCGGTATGGATCGAGATGGTACCTTTTTCCTGCATGGCTATAAATAGTTTGAGTGTTACAAATATTAGATACGAAGCCCCTATCAACAGGCGTTCCAAAGGGATAAAAATGCCAATTTGTCAGAATCATGATAAAAGGCTAATCGCTATGTGCAAAGGCACGGAGGATTCAAGCAATTGGTTTACTTTTGCCCCATGTTCCAGCAACTCAAGACCCTCATCAAGAAGGAAATTACGCTCGAATGGCGGCAGAAGTATGCACTCAATGGCATCTTGCTGTATGTTATATCGGCTGTGTTTTTGACCTATTTGAGTTTTGGTGCTAGGGACGGCAATATCAGCCCACCTACTTGGAATTCGCTGTATTGGATCATTATCCTTTTTTCGGCAGTAAATGCAGTGGCCAAAAGTTTTGTCCAAGAGCATCAGGGGCGGCAACTCTATTACTACATGGTGGCTTCGCCGGAGTCCATCATCCTGTCCAAAATGATCTACAATGCGCTACTGACCTTGCTCCTGGCGTTGCTCGGTTACTTGGTATTCAGCGTCATTTTGGGCAATCCGATTGCCAATCAAGGGCTTTTCCTCGTCAACTTGGTTTTGGGAGCTTTGGGATTCTCGGCCTGCCTGACGATGGTTTCGGGTATCGCCTCCAAGGCTAGTAATAATGCGACGCTGATGGCGATATTGAGTTTTCCAGTCGTCATCCCGATCCTGTTGATGGCTATTCGCGTGTCCAAAAATGCCATGGACGGATTGGATTGGTCCACGAGTTGGGACAAAGTCTTGACCTTAGTTGCTATCAATGCCATCGTGACCGTGACTGCCTATCTGCTTTTCCCCTATGTTTGGAGGAGTTAGGAAGTAAATGGATTTAACTTTTTGGGAAGTGGATTTTCACATGAATCCGACGCTTTTCATAGCATTCCTGCCGTTCCCAACATAAAATGACAAAAAGCACCGTAATGAGGAACTTATGCCCTATTTTTGCGCTTGAAAATTGCAAAAGTAACCCATGAAGGCAAAGTGGTGGAAAGTCCTGGCCATAATCCTGCTGGCCTATACCCTTACGGCCGGACTTCTGTTGGATGTACCCAGGCTACCTATTCTGAACGAGACCATTCGCGCATTGTATTTCCATGTTGCTATGTGGTTTACGATGATTCTATTGCTATTGGTGGCAGTGGTGTACAGCATCCGATACCTCCGCAGCAACGACTTGAAAGATGACGATGTCGCCATCGAATTTACCAATGCAGCAATACTTTTTGGCTCCATAGGCATATTGACAGGGATGCTTTGGGCGCGCTTCACTTGGGGCGCCTTTTGGGTCAATGACCCCAAACTCAATGCGGCTGCTATCGGCATGTTGATGTATTTCGCCTATTTGGTATTGAGAAATTCCCTTGTCGATGTCAGCCAAAGGGCCCGCATCGGCGCTGTATACAATATTTTCGCTTTTTCTGCCTTTCTTCCCTTGATATTCGTGCTTCCAAGGCTGACCGACAGCCTCCACCCCGGAAACGGGGGTAATCCCGGCTTCAATGCCTACGACCTGGATTCCCAGCTTCGGATGGTGTTTTATCCCGCGATCATTGGTTGGACGCTCTTGGGCGCTTGGATCGGAACACTGCGCGTAAGGCTACGCCGGGCAGAGCGAAAAATCGAAGAAAAATTGATCAATCAAGTATCATGAAATCGAGCTTGAGGAAAACTTTAAATTCCGGCATCATCGCGTTACAAGCGAGATTCCATATGTCCATTGAAAGACAAATGAATTTCATATGAAAAAATGGATTATTCTTTTGCTGATGGCTTGGAGCCTTCAGGCAAGCGCACAAGAAAAAATCGAAATCACCTCTGAGGATTACCAAAACTCCGGTGTAGAGATGGCGGATGCGATGCGTGCTGATGGAAAAATCTATGTTTTGGTGGGCATTATCTGTATCGTATTTGCCGGAATCACCGTATACGTCATCCAAACAAACAGGAGAGTCAGCAGGTTGGAAAAGCTGTTGGAATCACAGGAATAATGGAATCCCAAGCGTTGGCTTGAAAATAATCAACTATTTATTATGAAAAAAGGACATATCATCGGACTTGTGATTATAGGCATAGCAATCCTGATTATCGTCTCGATGCTGGGCGATGCCAGTACCTATGAGTCGTTTGCTACTGCCAAAGAAATGAAATCAAACGGAAACGACAAAGCCATCCACGTGGTGGGCCAATTGAAAAAAAGTGCAGATGGGAACGTAGAGGGAATCCAAGTCAATGAGGACAAAACATCCTTCTACTTCATGATGGTGGACAACGAAGGCACCGTACAGCAGGTCTATTACAATGAACCCGTGCCAACGGACTTCTCTCGGGCAGAACAAGTCGTCGTAATCGGATCTTACAAAAACGAAGACCTTTTTGTAGCTGATAAGATCCTGATGAAATGCCCCTCCAAATACCAGGAAACGGAAGTTTCAACAGCTGGTATGTAACCCAACAGTAGCTTCCCCCTTTTATGATCAATACCTTCGTCGGTAATCTCGGCCATTTTGCAGTCATCGTTTCCTTTGTGAGTTCCTTGGTGACTGCTTTTGCTTACTACCAGTACATCAAAGCCACTGAATTGGAAAAAGCCAACTGGCGGAGATTCAGCCGTTCTTTCTTTTACATCCATGCCGTGGCCAGCGTCACGGTTGCGTTTGCACTTTTCGAAATCATCTACAACCATCGTTTCGAATATTTCTACGCCTATTCCCACTCTTCCAAAGCACTTCCTGTTCATTACATGATTTCGAGTTTTTGGGAAGGCCAAGAGGGTGCGTTTATCCTATGGATATTTTGGAATGTGGTGCTGGGACTCGTCTTGATCCATACCAATAAGTTTTGGGAAGGACCTGTGATGATCGTGTTTTCATTGGTTCAGGCCTTTTTGGTCTCGATGATTTTGGGGGTTGTGATCGGTGATTTGAAGATCGGATCATCTCCGTTTATCCTATTGCGGGACATGATGGATGCGCCGATTTTTGAGATGAACCCGGATTTCGTACCCGAAGACGGTACTGGCTTGAATCCCTTGCTTCAGAATATCTGGATGGTCATTCACCCGCCGACGCTTTTCCTGGGATACGCGTCCACCTTGGTGCCTTTTGCCTTTCTGATGGGCGGGTTGGCGACCAAAAAATACACTGAATGGGTGCGGCCTGCTTTGCCGTGGGCACAGTTCTCGGCCATGATTTTGGGCATGGGCATCATCATGGGTGCTTATTGGGCTTATGTGACGCTGAACTTTGGCGGGTATTGGAATTGGGACCCGGTCGAAAACGCCGTGTACGTGCCTTGGCTTATCATGGTGGCAGCGATCCATACCATGATTACCTTCAAGAAAAGCAGCACCGCCTTGAAGTCCTCGATTGTTTTGGTCATTGCGTCCTTTGTACTGGTACTTTATGCTACATTCCTCGTGCGCAGCGGCGTATTGGGTGACTCCTCGGTACACTCATTTACTGACTTGGGACTTTCCGGTCAGTTATTGATTTACATGTTGTTCTTCCTTTTTGTGGCGATATTTTTGGCTGCGAAAAACTGGAAACATATCCCGACTTCCGAAAAAGAGGCCTCTGTCTATTCCAGGGAATTCTGGATTTTCATTGGCGCCACTACCCTGGCTTTGATGGCATTCCAGGTGATCTTGCCTACATCCATTCCAGTTTGGAACGCCTTGGTCGAAAGCTTCGGAGGCATTTCCAACCTTGCCCCTCCTGCGGATCAGATCGGCTTTTACACCAAGTTCCAATTGTGGTTTGCTGTGGCGGTTGCTTTATTGACAGCTGTTGGGCAGTTTTTTTGGTGGAACAAGATGGACTCTAAGGCGCTCCGTGAAGCTTTAGTGACTCCATATGTCATTTCCGTTGTACTGTCAGCGATTATCATTATTACCGGAAAAGTATTCGACATCACCTACATCATTGTCGTTTTGGCAGGAACTTTCACAATTGTGGCCAATGCAACGATTTTGATTCGCTTATTGAAAAAATCCAGCTTCAAACTGGCTGGAGGATCCTTGGCGCATATTGGCTTGGGGATGATCTTGATTGGCGTGATGTTTTCCTCGGGCTATTCGGAAGTGATCTCCTACAACATGTCTGGATTGACCTACAGCAACTCTTGGGAAGATGAAATGAACAAAGAGCATGTGCTGCTTTGGATCAATAAACCAACCCAAATCAAGGATTACACGGCTATCTACCGAGGCAGACAGAAAAAAGTGGTAGGCGTTCCGGGTTATGTAAACGTCAACCTGATGGAATCCACCGGCAATGTCAATGAGGCCGTGGCGCTGAACGACATCGAAAAAAACGGCAAAACCTATTTCAAAAAAGGAGACACGCTTAAAATCGTATTGGAGGAAAATGATTATTTCCAGATCGACTATTACCAAAACGACGAGTTGAAATTCACGCTGAATCCCATGTCCCAGTTCAACAGCAGCATGGGACTGATTTCTTCACCCGACTCCAAGCGCTATTTGACAAAGGACCTTTACACATTTGTCTCGGCCATCAATGATTTCGAGGATCCGGAGTGGAAAGAGGACGAAATCTTCGAAGTATCACCCGGAGAACAGTTTTTTATTGCTGATTTCGTGACGCAATTTGAAGGAGCAGAAGTCCTCAAAGAAATCGACGGGATGCAGCTAAATGATGGGGATATCGCTGTCAGGGCCAACTTGAGTGTGATGGACTATGATATCGAGAAAAAATTGCAGCCGGTTTTCATCATCCGTGGTAACCAAGTCGGCAAAATCCCGGCGATCGACAATGAACTGGGCGTAAAGGTGGAATTGGAAAATATCCTGCCCGAGCAAAACAAGTTTTCCTTCAAGGTCAACCGCTACCAAAAGGACTACGTGGTACTGAAAGCTATCCTCAAACCCCAAATCAATATCCTCTGGATTGGCACCATCATCATGCTGATTGGGTTTACAGTCGCGATCTACCGCAGGTACGACGAATTCAGCAAAATGCGTGACAAGGGATTGGAGGGTTCTTGATTCCTATGTTGCTCCCCATTTTCAACACCTCGATCGACCGATATTCCTTTTTGACTGCGGCAAACCCGGGAATTTTGTACTTTAAAGTTTGGAACCATTGAACATGCAGTACAACTTGAAAGAATTGCCCAACGGCATCAGAATCGTACATCAGGAAATTCCGCATACCAGGCTGGTGCACTGTGGGTTTGTGCTCAACATCGGTAGCCGTGACGAGTCCAAAGAACAAGAGGGCTTGGCCCATTTTTGGGAGCATATGGCCTTCAAGGGGACCAGAAAGCGGAAGGCTTTTCACATCATCAACCGTCTCGAATCCCTCGGCGGCGAGCTAAATGCCTACACTACAAAGGAGAAGGTATGCTTCTACGCCAGCCTTCTGAAAGACCATTTTGGGAAGGCGGCGGAATTGTTGTATGACATCACATTCCATTCGATTTTTCCCAAAAAACAGATTGAGAAAGAACGCCAAGTGATTCTCGAAGAAATGTCCATGTACCGGGATTCGCCGGAAGATTCCATCCAAGACGACTTTGACGAATTGGTTTTTGAGGGGCATGCCTTGGGAAGGAATATTTTGGGAAATGAGGAAACTGTCAAAAGCTTTGGGCAAGAAGATTTCTTTGATTTTATCTCGACGAGGTTTGACACTACCCAGATCGTTTTTTCGGTTGTGGGCAACGTCTCATTCAAAAAGGTGCTGCAACAGGTGGAAGGTGTTTTGGCGGAGATTCCTGCGAAGAGAAGCCTTTACGTCCGAAGCAAATTTGCAAGCTACCAGCCCAAGACCAAAACGCTCGAAAAAGATATCACGCAGGCCCATTGTGCGATAGGTAAGCCAGCCTACTCCATGTATGACCCGCGTCGCTTCCAACTCTACCTGCTCAATAACATCCTTGGCGGACCGAGTATGAATTCCCGTCTGAACCTTGCACTCCGCGAAAAGCACGGCTATGTGTACAGCGTCGAATCCAACTATCAAGCCTACTCTGATACCGGGTTTATTGGTGTTTTTTTTGGCACAGAACCGGGCACGGCAGGCAAAGCCAAAAAGCTTGTCCTCCATGAAATGGAGAAACTGCGTACGCGCAAAATGGGAAGCCTCCAACTTCACATGGCCAAAGAACAGGCCATTGGCCAAATGGCCATGGCTGAAGAAAACTACGCGGCGCTGATGTTGGTCTTTGGGAAAAACCTGCTTGACAAAGGCCGGATAGACTCATTGGATACCATTTTTGGAATCATCCGTGAAACCACCGCGGAAGATATCCTGACGATCGCGAATGAGGCCCTGGACCCAAATCAACTCAGCTACCTCAACTATATTCCCGCATAAGATGGAATTCATCGACCCAGCTTTATTGGCATATTGCGAAGCGCACAGCAGCGAGGAAGATCCGATTTTGAAGCATATCTACCGTGAAACCCACGCAAAAGTGCTGATGCCCAGAATGCTCAGCGGGCACCTCCAAGGGAAGTTCCTGGAATTCATCTCGAAATCCATCCAACCCAAAGTAATCCTAGAAATCGGCACCTATACCGGATATTCGGGCATTTGCTTGGCGCGTGGCCTGGCAGCAGGAGGCAAACTCATTACCCTCGACATCAACGATGAACTGGAAACGATGGTCAGGGGATTTTTTGAAATGGCAGGCCTCTCGGACCGCATCGACTACCGCTTGGGCAATGCCCTAGAGATCATTCCGAGCCTCCATGAGCAGTTTGATATGGTCTTTATCGACGCCGATAAGGCCAACTACATGCGTTATTATGAACTAGTTATAGACCAAGTTCGGCCGGGTGGCGTTATTTTGGCGGATAACGTTTTGTGGTCAGGAAAGGTAATCCTCGAGGCTGGAAAAAAAATCGACAAAGACACACAGGTGATCCTGGATTTCAATAAAATGGTTCAACAAGACCCAAGGGTGGAAAATATCCTCCTTCCTATCCGGGACGGACTGATGATGGCGAGAAAAAAATGAAAAAGAACAATACAATTCGCTTGACTTTATTGGCTTTTGCCTTTCTGATATTCGGAGAGGCCTTTGGACAAGTGCCGCAAGTGCCGTCGGAAATGCGCTTTGCGGACCTAACAATCAAGATCAATGAGCAGGCAAGGAGGGAAATCCAAGCCGATGTGGACGCACTCTACCGCAACGCCTCCTATTTTCAAGTGAAAGCAGAGCGGGTAAACCTTTACCTGCCGATTGTGGAGAGGGAATTGCGTGCGGCGGGCGTACCGACCGACTTCAAATACCTGGCAATCCAGGAAAGCAGCCTGATCGCCGACGCTGTTTCCACATCCAATGCGGTAGGATTTTGGCAATTCAAACAGGGCACTGCAGAGGAGGTATCCCTGCGTGTGGACAGCCAAGTGGACGAGCGCAAAAATATCGTTGCTTCCAGCCAAGGTGCTGCCCGTTACCTGAAAAAACACAATGCCCAGTTCAACAATTGGATGTGCGCATTGGTCTCCTATCAAATGGGCCTAGGTGGTGCAAAAGCCTATTTTGGCACCCAATACAACGGCAAAAAAGTGGTGGAAGTGGATCGGAATTTCCATTGGTATTTCAAGAAGTTCCTAGCGCACATGGTGGCATTTGAAGCCCCAACGGTGATGCTGGCATCCAATTCAGGCTTTTTGGAGGAAGTCCAAGTGCAAGGGCCTACTACTTTGAAGGCCTTGGCCCCAAGGCTTGGCGTCACGGAAGCACATTTGAAAGAATACAACAAATGGAGTCTGAGGGGAAATGTACCGGATGATAGGCCGTATTCAATCCTATACATCAAGCAAGGTGCACAAAAATCAGTTCCCGCCATTGCCTCGTCAACGCAGACCCAAGCTTCCGAAACCACCTATTCGCCTCCGGCCAGGTACACTTCAAGCCCTCCAGCCAATCCTTATCCAAAAATCACAGGGAATACCCAAAATTCCACCCAGCCAAACCAAATCAAGGCCAACGACCTGAATGCAATCAAGGCCGCCCAAAATACCCGTCAGGAAAATCTTGCGCAAGAGGTTGGTCTCAAAGAAGGAAAATTCAGGAGGATCAATGACCTCGGCAAAAATGAGAAAGTCCAGGCCGGGCAGTTTTATTATACGGAACCAAAAAGATCAAAAGCAGAAGCCGAAACCCACGTGGTAAAACCCGGAGAGACACTGTGGTCGATTTCCCAAATGTACGGCATCAAGCTTTCCGCGCTGAAGGCAAAAAACCGAATCCGCGAGGACCGCGATCTCAAAGCTGGCATGATCCTAAATCTGCAGGATTTTCGGCCTCGAAATGAGCCGATTCCGATGGTACCGGCCAATGAATACCGCCGGATCGTCGCAGGCGAAGAAACAAGCCCTCCTTCCAAAAGCATGACTCCAAAAACGGAGGCAACTCAGAATCCGAGCACGCCCTCTACATCCACCACCGAGCGTAATGCCAATCGGGTGATACATACTGTAGTACAGGGAGAGACGTTATTCCGCCTAAGCCAACTGTATGGTGTTTCGGTGGATGATATCAAAAAATGGAACAACTTATCCGATAACAATATCCGCATTGGACAAAAAATAACGATTTTGAAGCCCTGATCGAGCGAGCGCTATTTCTGAAATGTTGAAAAGATTTCTTGTTTCTTTTTTATTGCTTTTAACTGCATATGGATTAGTCCGTGCGCAGGATCCGCTTCAAAAAGCTGATACGCTGCTGATTAGTGGCGACACAATCATTATGCTGGGGGATTCGGTCATTATCAAACAGGCACCCAAGCCTGTCTATTGGGAAAAAGGCGGGAACTACAACCTCAGCATCCAACAGGTCAGTCTGTCCAACTGGAATGCGGGTGGTTCGAGCAACCTCGCCTTCAATACTGGCCTGAACCTATTTGCCAATTACAAAAAGGACCTCATCATCTGGGACACCAAATTGACCATCAACCTCGGCTTCAACCGCCAAGGTGGAAGGAGCTTTGCCACTAGAAAAACAAACGACAACTTTTTCTTTATCACCAAGTACGGCCGCGAGCTTTCGCCAAAGTGGTTTCTTTCCACACAGCTGGACGCACGGACACAGCTCTTGGCTGGATACCGCTACTTCAGACCTGCGGGTGCGGAGGAAGATGCGAGGACCCGGCTTTCGGACTTTCTGGCGCCCGCCTACATCCAATCCTCCACCGGTCTCAACTATCGCCGGGATTTCAAAAACAAAGATCGCCTTTCGCTCATCGCGTCACCTTTTACGGGGAGGTTCACGATTGTCATGGATGATTCCCTGAGCAATGCGGGTGCTTTTGGTGTAGTGCCCGGCGAACGCTTGTATGCAGAAGCGGGGCTTTCCTTCAGCTCGATGACGGATTTCCAGATTCTCGAAAACGTCAGGTGGAGAGCAGATTTAAACCTCTTTACCAACTTCGAGCGGCTCGGCAACTTTGTCGTCAACCTCAACTCGGTCATCAGCTTCCGTGTCAACAAGTACATCACGACACGGATGGAAACAATCTTGATTTACGACGAAAAAGTCTTTATCCCGCAAGATAACGGCCCACCCAAACAAGCCGTACAGCTTCAAAATGCGATCAACTTTGGCTTGGCACTGGAATTCTAAAAGTCGGTTTCCAGTTTGAACCGATTCAGCAGTTCATCAAGCAAGTCGCTTTTTTCCCGAAGGTAATGCAGCTTGTCGGTGCTCGTGTAGAGTCGCTTTTTGTCATCTTTGACTTCCTCCCGTACCTCAAATTCAATCTGTAGATTGTAATTGTTGAGTTTCCGTCTGAGTTCGGTCGTGATTTCTTGTTTGATTTTTTGAAAAATACCGGCCTGAATGTCCGATACCAAATGGAAAACTGCCTTTTCACCCTCCAATTCAAAAGGCTGATTCAGCGCGACTGCTTCCAGATTTCTATGCTCTTCCTTGAAGGCTTGTATAATCCCCACCAAAACATTGGACAGCTTTTCTTTATCAAAAAAATCAACCTGGTGTTCCTCGGCTTTTTCATGGACGGTACGATCATGAACAACTTGTACAGGCACATCGACCGATTGCTGGGAGACAATCTTTTTAGCTGCTGTGATGCTTAATGGAATCGAAACGGTTTTTTGGATGGGCGTTTTCTTTGCCTCCAGTCCATTGCCATTTTTGAAAAGTGAGGGTGCCGGTGACGTGGGTTCGACACTAGGAGATGCCTGGGCTAAGCTTTTTTTTTTGAATCCTCCTGTGCCAAAGCCGCCAAGCTGATCGCTTGTGGGAGCTTGGAAAGTTTCATCAGCGCCAATTCGACATGAAGGCGCTGGTTACGGCTGCTCTTATAGTTGATATCGCATTGGTTGCAAATATTGAGTGCCGAAAGTAAAAATGAAATGGAAGTCTGTTCAGATTGTTGAAGGTATCTGGCTCTAGCTGACTCCGAAACTTGCATGAGCGTCACAGTCTCAGGGTCCTTGCACACCATCAGGTCGCGCAGGTGCTCCGAAAGACCCACGATGAAGTTGTGCCCATCAAATCCTTTCTTCAAAATCTCATCAAAAGTAAGCAGGACCTGACCAATGTTTCCCGCCAAAACCGCATCCAAGACCTTGAAATAGTAATCGTAGTCGAGGATATGGAGGTTGTTGATCGTTTCCTGATAGGTAAGCTTATTGGTAGCCGAATAGGTAACGATCAAGTCAAAAATCGACAAAGCATCCCGCAGCGCGCCGTCAGCCTTTGTGGCGATCAGGCGAAGTGCCTCTTCCTCGGCCTCAATATTTTCCTGCTTTGCAATATGCGTCAGGTGATCGGCAATGTCCTTGATCTGTATCCTGTTGAAGTCAAAAATCTGACAACGAGAAAGGATCGTTGGGATCACCTTGTGCTTTTCCGTGGTCGCCAAAATAAAGATGGCGTACTTCGGCGGTTCCTCCAAGGTCTTCAAAAAGGCATTGAAAGCCGCATTGGAGAGCATGTGCACTTCGTCAATGATATAGACCTTGAAGAGCCCATGCTGTGGCGCATACCTTACCTGCTCGACCAGGTTGCGGATATCATCGACCGAATTGTTGGAAGCGGCATCGAGCTCGTGGACGTTGAATGATGCGTTGTTGTTGAACGCCGTGCAAGAATCGCATTTATTGCAGGCTTCGAAGTCCGCCGTTCGGTTTTGGCAGTTGATGGTTTTTGCCAAAATCCGCGCACAGGTGGTTTTACCTACACCCCTTGGCCCGCAAAAAAGGAAAGCCTGTGCCAAATGGTTATTCTTGATCGCATTCTTCAGCGTCGTGGTAATGTGCTGCTGCCCAACCACGGAGTTGAAGTTGGACGGCCGGTATTTCCGCGCTGATACGACAAAGTTTTCCATCGCTGCAAGATATAAAATTATTGTAATTCTGGACTTGGGAATCCATGAACTGTACCAGTGATTTTTTGCAACAGTTTCATAATCAGGGATAATAATTGACCGTTTCGATTTTTCGGATCAGGCGACTTAATTTGATTTCCCAAAACTTGGATTGCGGCCAAATCCTCAAATCAACGGCAGACTACGATTTTTCCCCTGAAAAATTTAACTTCCGATATGAAGTTCAAAATCACAATCATCGGTACCGGCAATGTCGCTTGGCATTTGTCCACAGCAATGGAAGAGGCCGGCCATACGCTTACCGAAGTGTATGGGCGGGATATCAAGCAAGCCGAAAAAATCACGAACAGGGTTTACCTTGCCGAACCCAAGGATGACTTGGATTTCTCGGACTCCGAAGCGCAAATATTCATCCTCGCGGTAAGCGACAATGCCATCGCGGAGATCTCCGATGCCATTATCCTGCCCGAGGAGAGCATCTTGGTCCATACTTCGGGCTCTGTGCCCTTGGATGTGTTGGGGTACAGTTCGGCAGCCTACACGGGGATTTTCTATCCTTTGCAAACCTTTAGCAAAGACCGCAACATTGACTTCGCCGAGGTTCCGTTTCTGTTGGAATCCGAAGACCAAAGCACGCTGCAAAAACTCCAAAAACTCGCCAAAAGCCTTTCTCCCCACCAATACATCCTCCGATCCAAGGACCGACTCGCCCTGCACGTAGCCGCGGTATTTGCCAGCAACTTTTCCAACCATATGCTTAGGTTGTCAGAGGAAGTAATGAGGAGACAAGGCTTGGATTTTGAGATGCTCAAACCGCTCATCATAGAGACCATCAGCAAGAGTCTCGAGCTCGGGGCCAAACGTGCACAAACGGGTCCAGCAATCAGGGGCGATTTCCAAACGCTGGACCGCCATTTCCAATTTTTGAACTACAACGAGCAGGTGGCGGAAATTTATAGGCTATTATCTCAAGACATCATTGATTCCTATTAAAAAATACCTGAAAAGGACTATTTGTAATCACCAAGTTCTTTCCTACCTTTGACCCGGGTGATTAAGTTACTTTTTAATGTTAATGATGGCCTTGCAATTCTTGGTCTTCAAACTTTTGAAAAATCAAGTGGCAGCCAAAAGCTGCCACTTTTATTTTTACCAAGGATTTAATAGCTGATTTTCGGTTTCCGCAATTCCCATTCGGAATAATCTCCATCCTGGTGATCGTTGGTTTACTCTTCCCAAGTTCCAAATTTACCCATCTGATAATCCATGTATGCTTGCCGGATTTCGTCTTGGGTATTCATCACAAATGGCCCCTGTGCGACCATAGGCTCTGCGAACGGCCTAGCATGGCCCAAAATCACCACCGCATCCTCCGAAGCTTCGACCGCAATAGCATCGCCATCATTGTTGAATTCCACCAAAGTCCTGAAGGGGACCCTATCACCCATAATCCTGACCGACCCACGCACGATGTAGAAAAAGACGTTTTCAGTCTGTGGAATCTCCTTTTGGAGTTTTGCTCCTTTGTCAAGAAAAACGGTACTCAGGAAAATCGGTGTGAGGGTTTCAAAACTGCCTCGCTCACCATTCCATTCCCCCGCGATCAATTGGACCCTCACGGTCCCCTCCTCGCGCAGGGTGAAGTGGGTGATTTCCTCTTTTTGCAATCCGATATACCTCGGCTCAGTCATTTTCAGCCTGGCAGGAAGGTTCAGCCACAGCTGAAGGATTTCCAATGGTCCTCCTTCCTTCTTAAACTGCGAAGAAGATACCTCGGCATGGATCAAACCACGCCCTGCAGTCATCCATTGGACTCCGCCCGCCCTAATCACCGATTCGTGCCCGCCGGAATCCTTGTGCATGATATCCCCTTCCAAGATAAATGTCACTGTCTCCATGCCCCGGTGCGGGTGTGGACCAAATGGAAGCCCGTGGTTATTGGGACCGTAGGTTTGAAAACCATGGTGATTTAAAAAAATGAAGGGGTCAATCTGCCGCAATCTTGGCGAAGGAAGCGGATTGTAAGTAGTCAAATCAGCGATGGGATGGTAGGTAGCCGGGTGAAGGTTCTTTATGGTTCGCATGGCTTTCTCTTATTTATACAGACATAATTGGCCTTTCAGGTATTTTGTTCACTGGATTTTGACGAAATGAGGCAAAACCAAGCAAAAAAAAAAAGCCTGACCAAGTCAGGCTCTTCTCTTATCTCAACCAAGCGAGGGATACCTCGTCTGGAACTTTCATTCTATCGGCAAGGCGCATATACCGATCCGAAAGGTTGGATAGGTAATCCTGGGCTTTGGCCGCCATGTCATTCAGACCGCTCAGGCTTTCGATTTTCCAAAGTTTGACCAAGTGGTCAATGATCCTCGCATAATCCCATCCGGTGTAGATGCCGATCTTCTGTGTGATGGCAGAGAACTGGTCAAACAGCGTGGGATTGCTGCTTCCTTTTCCCATAAGGACTGCAGGCATGACGATCTGTTTGCGCATCATTTTTTCAAAGGCCAGGATCGCCCCGCTGGGATCAATCTCGAAAATCTCGCTCATAAAGCTTTTGTAGGCCTTTTCATGCCGCGCTTCGTCACCGGCAATGGTTTTACAGATTCGGGAGAGCACGTCATCGCCGGCCTTGTCTGCTAGTTTGCCGGTATTGACATGGGAGATCTTGGTGGCTCTTTCCTGAAAGGAAGTGTAAATGATCGCCTGGTAAGGGTCACGCTCCGAACGCGGGTCAAAGCCGTTGTAGATCAGGCGGTGGATGGTTTGCTCCACCTTTTTCATATCCGCCCGTCCCGAAAGGTAAAGGTACTTGTTGAGCAGGTCGCCGTGTCGGTTTTCCTCTGCTGTCCAGGCCTTGGACCATTTGACCCAACCCGAATTACTCAAGAGGTTACCCTCCACGTTGATTCCTTCCAGCATATTGAAATAGGTCTGGTAGCTCGGTAGGGCTTCCTCTGTAATCATATTGCCGACCAGGGAAGTAATCACAGTATCCGGGATATTGGCCGCTCTTTCCTGCAATTTCTTCAATTCTTCAAACGCCTCTGGCTTGCCCATGTCGGGCAAAAAATCAGATGGCTGCCAGCACTCTTCTGGATCGACCAGAACGTTCTCCACGGCATTGGTTACAAAACCGTCCAAATGGGAGATGACCTCCATGTTTTTCTGTAATTCGTAATCGATATTCTCTGATTTTTTCATGATACTTTCTGGATGCGCCAGATCAAATTTTATTCGATTTTACACAAGCATAGGCAAAATTGGAAGTGCAAGTTCTACGCTTGGAAATATTCACTGATCAAAGGTATCCACAATTTACGGTATTGGGTTACAAAAAACCCGATTTCGAAATCGGGTTTCCATGACAAAGGTCAACTTTCCCCAATTTAAGGCCGCACTATTTGGTCAGCACCCAAGTTTTCTGGTTGAAATTGGAGGGTGCAGTCGCCCGTAGCCTGTTGGCAATTTTGTCCAAATACATCGTATTATACCTAAGGCGGGTAATGTAGTTGGGCAGGTTTGGATCACCATTCCAGCAGTGTTCGAAGCGGTCTCCGTATTTCACTTCCCCGGCATAGTAGGGATCTTTGGTGCTTTCCAAAAACTCCTCGCAGAGGTAAACGGCATTGTTGAGGTAATAATTGTCCATATCCCCACAGTAAATGTGGATTTTTCCTTCCAAGTCTTTGCCGAGTTTGCCCCAATCCCGCTGCATGATATGGGTCAGGTCATAATTTTCCTTCCAATGGGCCGCGACTTCCTTGTCGATTTCACCGGTATACTTATCCCAAATGGGCTTGGGATAGCCATCTTCGCCTACTGGGGAAAAAACAGCCTGCCAGATATCCCACTGGTCTCCCGAAAGGCTCTTCTCGCCACCAAATGCCAACTCCCGGTAATTCATATCCCTCAGCATCGTGGAGACATGCCCGAGGTAATTCCTTTTTCCCACCCGGTCCATTTGTTTGAAAGGTCCTCCAAATGAATATGCATTCTCATCCTCGTAGATATTGACAGTCGTGAAAGCCCTGAAGTCAATAGGGTCTGGACAGGCCGCAAAGCAGCCATTGTACTCGGTGGGGTACTTGACCTGCACGGCCAGCGCCTCCCAGCCCCCCGTCGAACCCCCATAGGTGAAGCGGGCCCAGCCCTCGCCAATGCCGCGGAACTGCTGCTCGATGTAAGGGATGAGTTCGTAGGTGATCGCATCCCCATAAGGCCCCAGATTCTCAGAGTTGACGGCATAGCTATCGTCGTAGAACGGATTGGCATGCTGGATTTCGATCACGATGAATTTGGGAAAATCGGGTGAAATCCACTTTTGGTAAAAATCATAGGCTTCCTGCTGCTGGATTTTGTTGTAACCGTAGATGCCAAACCGTGCATTGTATTCGTCCTCCAGATTCTCATCGGGCGGTGAGGTCCTGAACCCTCCAAAATCAGAAGGAAAATGTCCGTGGTAAATCATCAGCGGATAGTACTCGCTTGGGTTCTTCTCAAAATCCCTCGGCAACAGCACATGGGCACCGAGGTACATATCCCTGCCCCAGAAATCCGACAGCATTTTGCTCTTGAACTTGATATGCTTCACAAACTCGGTATCTGCCGGTTCTTCGACCGGTGGATTGATTTGGTCCATGTGGAGTTCGATCGGGGTCTTGCCATCCCAAGTGACTTTTTTGGTCGGGCTGAAGATATTGCCGGGCGTGCGGTTCCATTGCCTTCCCTCCCACTGGTCCATGGGCATCTTCACGGTATGCCCATCCGAACGCTTAAAAGTCTCATATTTGACAAAATAGGCCTGAACCCAATATTCTCCCGCGGGGATATCTTCCCAGTTTTCGATTGGAAAACCAAAAGACTCCAAGTCAAACGACAAGGGCTCCCCTTTTTTGTAATTCTCAATATCCATCCCAAAAACCTGCGCCGAACCGACCTCATCACTCACTGCTAACCTTGGCTCCGGGCTTTCACTGTGGTGCAGCAAGAGCAGCAGCCTGCCATCGGAAATCTGTTCTTGGAATTGATCGGCGATTGTAATGACTACTTTGGAAGATGGGCCGGAATTGCAGGCGGAAAACAACAACAGGAGCAAAAACAGTGAATTGGCAGCGCGTTGCATATAGGATGTTTGGTTGATTCAGTAAAATTTAATGTATTTCGTCGGTAAACCTTATGAAAATTATACGGATGGAAAAGTTTTGCTGCCCGTACCAAATAATCTACCATCTATCAATCTTGATGAATTGAAAATTGTCGAAAATGATACATTAAGGTAAAATTCCAGAAATGATGAGAAAATCGATATGGATCGTCTTGGGACTGGGCCTTTTGATGGCCTGTTCCGCAAAAACCGAAAAGATAGACTATACCAAACTCTCCGAGGAGGAAGTTTTGGCTGAGGCAAAGAAGATCGCCCACGAAACCATCATTGTGGATGGACACATGGACCTGCCCTACCGGATGTACAACCTCGGCAACCACTTGAATGGAGCGGTTTATGACTTTATCAACCGTCAGACCGAGGGCAATATCGACTATGTCAGGGCCAAGGAAGGCGGCGTGGATGCGCCATTTATGGCGATTTATATTCCTGCCTCTTACCAAGAGAAAGGTGGGGCCAAAGTCCTCGCAGACACGCTTATCATGATGGTGGAAAGGCTGGTAAATACCTGGCCCGACAAATTGGCCCTAGCGAAAAGCCCGCAAGAAATCGAGGAAAACTTTAAGAAAGGCCTGCTGTCCCTTCCCATGGGCATTGAAAATGGCGCTGCCATCGAGGATGATATCAATAACCTGCAATATTTCTTTGATAGGGGAATCCGCTACATGACACTGACCCACGGCAAGGACAATCTTATCGGCGACTCTTCCTACGACACTGCCCGTACCAACAATGGGCTGAGTGATTTTGGGAAAAAGGTAGTGCTGGAAATGAACCGCTTGGGAATGATCGTGGATGTTTCCCATGTGGATGACAAGACTTTTTTCGATGTGGCAGAAGTGAGTAAAGCACCAATCGTGGCTACCCATAGCTCGGCAAGGCATTTTACGCCCGGATTTGAGCGGAATGTATCCGATGAAATCATCCAAAAAATCGCAGAGAAAAAAGGCATGGTGATGATCACCTTCGGTGGAAGTTTTATTGACCAAGGGTACGCAGCGGCGGGTGACTCCATACGCGCGCATATTCAGGAATGGCTCAAAACGAATAACCTCACGATGCGTGATTCCGTTGCCCAAGCATATATCGCCGCCTACCGCGCCAAAAACGCACCAACGGTCCAAGTCTCCAAAATCGCCGAGCATATCGACCACGTCGTCAAGCTAGTCGGGATTGACTATGTGGGCCTCGGTTCCGATTTTGACGGTGTGGGAGATACCTTGCCTGAGGGAATGAAAGATGCGTCTATGTATCCCAACCTCATTGCCGAATTGCTGAAAATGGGATACTCGCGGGAGGATATCGAGAAGATCTGCCACAAGAATTTCTTCCGCGTCTGGAAAGATATCCTAAATGCCGCAGGATAGCTTGAAAATCCTCCCCATCGGAGGATTTTTTTGTTTTTGCCTACATCCTCAAATGATGCATTGAAATTTTCAGCATTTGAGAAATATTTTTCCTTAAATTCGACATCGGTCAACATATCCTATGGAAGCAGAAATCAAGAAACCGAAAGCCGAAAAAACCGATAGGGAGCGGCAGACATTTTTCCGAGTAACATTCAAGAACAATTGCAACCTGCTACAGATCGCAGACAACAAGGCCAATATGGTCATCAGCATCAATGCACTGGTCATATCTTCCATCATTGCCATAACAGGATATGGAATGGTTTCGCAGGTACTGGATTTTCAAGGGCTGAAAATGGTCTTACCAATATCATTGATTGCTATATCCTGTTTCAGTTCAATGGTGTTGGCTGTACAGGCTGCGAGGCCTAAGATTATCACCAAACAATCCGTGCCGAAGGATTTGGGGAAAAGCAGCATCCTGTTTTTTGGAGAGAGTTCCAACTATTCCCTGCAGGATTACTTGAGTCAAATTGATTTAATCCTACCCTCCAAAAAAGAGATTCATGAACAAATGGCCATTGCGCTCTACTATCAGGGCAAAGTATTGAACCGAAAATACAAGCTACTCAGCTATGCCTACCTGGTCTTTATCTTGGGTTTGGCCTTTGGGCTGTTGACCTTTTTGGTTTATCTGATTTTCATGACCTAGACATCCACATTCAAAACACCTTGACATCATGGCAAAGAATCATTTCATTTTTTACCGCGCCCTATTTTCCCTGGCCACCATTTGCTGTTTGACAGCAAGCCCAACTTATGCGCAGACGGAAAACGTATCCAAGCTTTTTCGTGAAGACGCCCCACTCGAAGTCAAGCTGTCCTACTCCTTTCAGGAAATCAAGAAAAAGAGCGCTTCAAAAGCCTACACCCCCACCTACTTCCACTACAAGAATGAGGCTGGAATCTGGGACTCGGTCCAAGTGGAAGTCCGTGCTCGGGGAAATTTCCGACAAGAAAGGTGCATGTTTACCCCCATCAAAATGAAAATCCCAAAAGGCGACCGCAAAGGCACCATTTTGGGTGGGAATAAAAGCCTGAAGCTCGTGTTGCCTTGTCAGAATGCCAAATATTCCAACGACCTTATCTTGAAGGAATATCTCTGCTACAAACTTTACGAACCTGTTACGCCTTATTTTTTCCACACCAGGTTGGTCAACATCACGCTAACGGATGTACAAAGCAAGCAATCCAAAACCTATGAACTGAAGGGGATCTTGGTGGAAGATGATGAGGAAATCGCGGATCGCTTCGGGGCAGAGATCAAGTCAGACGTAGACATCAATCCATTCCGCCACCATGATACAACAGCCCTGAAGCTGGATTTTTTTCAATATATGATCGCCAATACAGACTGGTCGAGCTACTACCAACACAATATCCAACTCATGCAGCTTCCGACCAAACAGTACATTCCGCTTGCATATGACTTTGACATGTCTGGTATGGTGGATGCACCATATGCAGTGGTAAGCAAGGAAGTACCGATTCAGTCGGTGAGGGAAAGATATTTTCGAGGCGTTTGTCGAACGGATGATTTGTATGCCTATGTACGGGGGTTTTATTTGGAAAAAGAGGAAGAGATTTTCAAAGCCTACGACTATATCTCCGATCAAATGGATCCAAAAGAAATCGAAAAAAGCAAAGCCTATTTGGATGGATTTTTTAAGACCTTGAAAAACGAGACACAGTTCAAAACAGAGATATTGCTCAGGTGTAGGAAATAATAGGTTAGTCTTTTCCTTTGGCTAGACGTGAAACCTCTTTATCGCTTTCTGGGAACGGGCTAAAGCACCGTTCCTATTGAACTAACAAACACATTTTTTACGTCCGGAAGCGATTATCCTAATTGCCTCCTGTTGTGACCGAAAATTTTAGACAGAAAAGGTTTCAACCCTCCAACCGCTCCTTCAAATCCAAATAGGCACTGACCATCTTGAGGCTGCCATAGTCGTATTGGTCGGGATAGGTTTGACGAATTTCAGACAGATCCCCGGCGTGTTTTTCCAAAATAGCCCCTATCTCATCGATCTGCCGCTGTCCCATGTGCCTAAAAATATCCACCTGCCCTTCTCCAATCCCCCGGGCCAAATGGCCTCGGATCGTGGACTCTGCCAATCCCCTTTCGGCAGCAATTTCCGAAATGTTCTTCCCAGCATTGCTGAGTTGGTAGGTCAGGAGATAAGTATCGCCCTTGACCCGCTTGAGGGAGGGTTCCTTTTCCGACTTTTTCTTCTTGCCGGTCTTCGAAAGACTGAATTTGGGGTTTTCCGCAGCTGCCTGCTTGGCTTCCAAGGCCGCCTGCAGGCGCCAATCAATCAGCTCTTGGGTGATTTGGTTGACCTTGCCAAATTCTTCCCCATCGATGATGGCACGCGAAAGCAGCAATACCCGACGCACTTCTTCCCATTTCCTAAACAGGGCCAATTCGATACCCGACAGGCCCTCTTGGTATTCCTTGGTCTTGGAAAACCGCGCAACTTCGGCGGAATGTATCAGGACCAATTTGAGCGCCTTTTCCAATATCTTGGAATAGTAGGCTGAGCCTTTTTCCAGCCTTTCGGACAACTTCTCCATCTCAGCGGCCTGCAGCAAACTGACGAGTTGGCGCTGGAACTTGGTCGTATTCTCGGATTCAAAAGCAAGGTCGGCCATCAAAGTCGGGATAGCAAGGCGCATTTCGACATCCTCAAACTCCATCGAGCTGTCGGCATCCTTTTGGAAGGCCTCAATGCTTTGGAACAGGGTCTCCAAGGAAAAGGTGTGGGTGAAAAGCTTCTCCAAATACCTGCGCTGATGGAAGGACAACAGCTTTTCCAAAGGCTCCTGTTGGCTGGCGGAAACAGTGAAATCCGAGGCATTCGGATCGGCGGAAATGATATGGCTTTGGATGCGGGTCCGCAGGGTCAGTCCCTCCAAGCCCTTCAGGCGACTCAGCGCCACATACACTTGCCCCGGGGCAAAAGCCTGCCCTACATCGATAATCGCCCGCTCAAAGGTCAGTCCTTGGCTCTTGTGCACGGTCACCGCCCAAGCCAATTTAATCGGAAAATGCTCGAAAGTACCGATGATTTCTTCCTCAAGTTCCTTGGTCGTTTCATTCAGCACATAGCGTTTGTTTTGCCAAATCTCGCGGCGCAGGGTCGTGCGGAATGCATTCCCCTCCATGATGACAGCGATCTCATCCCCTTCGATTTCGGCAATCCTGGCCATTTTTCCATTGAAATACTCCGCCGAACCGCTCGAGTCGTTTTTGATGAACATCACCTGCGCCCCTTCTTTCAGTTCGAGCACCTTGGGCAAGGGATACATCGACTCAGGAAAATCCTTGTCGATGACCGCTTCAAAAAAATATGATTTTCCCGGCAGGGCTTGGAGTTCCTGTTGGTTGATCGAGTCGGCCTTGTAATTATGAGTCGTAATGGTGATGGTATCCTTCAGCGACTTGATTTGATCCTCTGTTTTATAAAAGGAATTGAGGGTTTGGATATCGGCGGGCGTGACCCGGTTTTCCCGAAGGTGATTCAAAATCGATATGAATTGCTCATCCTTTTGCCTGAAAATCTTGTCCAATTCCAAATAAACCATGCCCGAATCCCGCAGCGCCGCCGCCTCAAAGAAGTGCATGCTTTTGTAAAACTTACCCAAAACCCGCCATTCCTCATCCTTGACGATCGGCGGCAATTGGAACAAATCCCCAATCATCAGCACCTGCACCCCGCCAAAGGGTTCGGAAAAATTGCGGTGCACACTTTTCAGCCTGTAATCAATGGCATCCAAAACGTCTGCCCGCAGCATACTCACCTCATCGATGATGAGCAACTCGATGGATTGAAGTACCTTTTTTCGGCTGGCGTTCAGCGTATGCCTCCTGCCAAGGCTGTATTGTGTGTAGAATCCACCGCTGCTGCCAAAGTTCCCCTCAGGTTCACGCGTTGGCAAAAAGGAACCCAAAGGCAGCAGAAACTGCGAATGGATGGTCACTCCCTTGGCATGAAGTGCGGCAATACCCGTCGGCGCCACGATGACAAAGCGCTTGTGGGTCAATTGGGCAAGCTTGCGGAGAAAAGTCGTCTTCCCCGTGCCGGCCTTTCCCGTCAGAAAAATCGGGCAATGCGTCGTGTTCACAAAATGTGCGGCCAATTCCAGCCTATCGGTCACTTGGTGTTCCATAGGCTCCAAAATAAACTATAAATCCAAAGGAAAAGGCGTGTGAAACGTTTATTTAGCAAAGTTTTCAAAAAAATGTAACTTTGTCGACCGTAGATAGTTGTCATACTAACTATTACAACACGAAGTAATTTTCCCCATCATCCCCATGTCCAAGTCCATCGTCGTCACAGGAGGAACCAAAGGAATCGGAAAGGCCATCATCGAGCGATTTGCTGCAGAAGGCTTTTCGATCTTCACCTGTGCACGCAGCCAAGTGGGATTGGATGAGTTGAGGAGTGAACTTGAAAGCAGGTTTCCCGGAGTATCTCTGTTCACGATGCGGGCAGATCTTTCGCAGAAAAGCGATGTCATTGCCTTTGCGGAAGCGGTCAAAAAGCAGGCGATTCCGGATGTTTTGGTCAACAATACGGGGGTATTCCTTCCCGGATCGATCCACTCGGAGCCCGAGGGCAACTTTGAGCTCCTCATGCAGACCAACCTGTATTCGGCCTATTACCTGACGCGAGCATTCACGGCAGAAATGATCGCCCGCAAATCCGGGCATATCTTCTCCATTGGCTCCATTGCGGGACTGACCGCCTATGCCAACGGTGGCAGCTATGCGATTTCCAAATGGGCCATGTTGGGATTTACCAAATGCCTGCGGCAGGAATTGAAGGATTACCAGATCAAAGTCACCTCGGTCATGCCGGGAGCGACGTACACGGATAGTTGGCAGGGAGCCGATATTCCCGAATCAAGATTTATGAAAGCATCGGATGTGGCAGAGGCGGTTTGGTCGGCCTACAACCTTTCGCCCCATTCCGTTGTTGAAGAGATAGTTATCAGACCTCAGTTAGGAGATTTATAATCACGGTATGCAAGCCAAGGAACTACTGGAAAAAATCAAGTATTGCGACAGCCTGACGTCTTATTCACGCAGAAAGACGATCCCTGTACGTGTCGGCGACGTCATCATCGGCGGGGACAACCCCATCGTGGTACAATCCATGACCACGGTCGATACCATGGACACCCAAGGCTCAGTGGAGCAGTGCATCCGCATGATTGAGAGCGGCTGCCAACTCATCCGAATCACGGCCCCCAGCATCAAAGAAGCTGAAAATCTCCAAAATATCCGCAACGAGCTCCGCAAGCGGGGTTACAATACGCCCTTGGTAGCGGATATCCATTTCACGCCCAATGCAGCGGAAGTAGCCGCACGCATCGTGGAAAAGGTCCGTATCAATCCCGGCAACTATGCCGATAAGAAGAAGTTTGAGATCATCGAATATACCGACCAAAGCTATCAGGAAGAGCTCGAAAGAATCCGCGAGCGCTTTTTGCCTTTGGTAAAAATCTGCAAGGAACACGGTACCGCCATGCGTATCGGTACCAACCACGGTTCGCTTTCAGACCGCATCATGAGCCGCTACGGAGACACCCCGCTCGGCATGGTCGAGTCGGCGCTGGAGTTTTTGAGGATTTGTGAAGACGAAAACTTCCACGACATCGTGATTTCGATGAAATCCTCCAATACCCAAGTCATGGTCCAAGCCTACCGCCTTTTGGTCCAAAAACTGGACGAAGGGGGCTTCAAACCCTATCCGCTGCACCTCGGCGTCACAGAAGCGGGCGACGGGGAAGACGGACGCATCAAGTCCGCCGTGGGCATCGGTACGCTCTTGGAAGACGGCTTGGGGGATACGGTCCGTGTGTCATTGACCGAGGATCCTGAATTTGAATCGCCAGTGGCAAAGACTTTGGTCGACAGATACCTGGGCCGTGAAAACCACGCGCCCATCCCAGCCATTACCCATTACCCGATTACACCCTTTGAGCACAACAAGCGTGACAGCATCGAAGTGTTCAACTTTGGGGGAACCAACGTACCACGGGTCATCACGGATATCTCGGCAGTCGCCCATATCACGGAAAAAGAAATGAAAAACCTTGGCCATTTCTATTTGCCCGAATTGGACAAGTGGAAAATGAACGACCAAGGGGCCGATTATGTGTTTTCAGGCGACCATCCGATTCCCTTCATGCTGCCCAACGGGATGAAGGAAATCCAATACTACAACCACTGGCTGGCCGCAGAGGATAGGAACAACAAGTTCCCCGCCTTTACCCTGTCTGAATTCAAGCTTGCCGAGGAATTCCATTACGGACTTAATTTCCTCTTCCTGTCAGATGTCGAGGTGGAAGAGGCTTTGCCCTTCATCGAAGGCAGACATGATGTCGTCATCATCCTCCACAGCGACAATGCCCACAACATGGCGGCTTTGCGCCGGGCCTTTGTCCAACTGATGGAAAACCACAGCCAAATCCCCGTTGTCGTCAAGGTGGATTACCCCGCGCAGACGCAGGACAAGACGATGCTTTACGCCGCGACCGACGTGGGCGGACTGCTTGTCGATGGTCTTGGCGAGGGGATTATGATCGGTTTGGAGGCATACCGGGAAGCGCCGCGGGAAGTACTGCTGGAGCAGGTCAAGCTGCACAATTCCGTCAGCTTTGGGGTACTGCAGGCCGCGCGCACGCGGATGTCCAAGACAGAATACATTTCCTGTCCTTCCTGTGGCCGGACTTTGTTTGACCTTCAGGAAACCACGGCCATGATCCGAAAGCGTACGGACCACCTCAAGGGTGTCAAGATCGGCATCATGGGTTGTATCGTGAATGGACCCGGCGAGATGGCTGATGCGGACTACGGCTATGTGGGATCCGGAAAAGGAAAAATCACCCTCTACAAAGGCAAAGAAGTGGTCAAACGCTCCGTAGCCTCCGAAAAAGCCGTCGACGAACTGATCGAGATCATCCGCAAGGATGGCATGTGGATCGAGCCGGGAGAGCGCTTGGAGGTTTGATTTACGCGTGCGCTGAGGGACAATTTACCAGTCAGATTAAAATCTATTTTTTTGAAGGCAGTATCCACCAATCAGGGATTTCCTTGGACTGTTATATACTCTTCGAAAAGCACCGTGCTTTCTTCGTTTTTGTCGAAGAGTGTACGAATGGTGTACTAGGCATGTACTAGGGGTATACTTGGAGTGTGCTTTATTAATGAATGGTCTGAGGCTCCTGAATTGGATTTGTAGGTTATGGACCGAACGGATCGCGAGTCGATTTTTCGAAGATCTCAAATTAGCTTTTTCAAGATTGGCCTATCTCAAACAATAGGATATCAACATTTGAATCAATTTAGTTCAAGCTTGATATTGAGGTCATTCAATTTTTTTACGGAATTCATCTTCGATCAATGGTCCGATTATTTTCAACTTAATCAATTTATTAAGGTAATCAGGCGAAGATTCATCGGAAGAATAGGCCTTCAAATCAAAATCAAGCGTTTTATCAAGAAGCCAGTATCTTATATCTCCATTTTGCTGTTGGGTTTTGACTGCAACCCAATTTTCATCCGACTTTGCTGAAGCAACATACTCCCGATAAGTTCCATCAGGAAAATAATGCTCATCGTAACTCGGAATGATATACGTCCCGCCTGAACAACAATCACCCTTTTCACCCAAACAATATACAATAACACGATCTTCAAGTCGATCACCCTCAAGCAACGCAAAATTGCTTCCCAGATCGTTAGACCCGAAAAAACCACAATCACATGATACAAAACCAAAAAAGACGGTCAGGCACAACAGCTTTCGAATAATTGGCATGTCTAGTCAATATTTAGTATGCATTCTCGATTCACAATAAACCATTGTGGTGGCTCGGCAAATTCCTCTAAATGGTCAAGTTCAATTCAAATAAAGAAAGAATATCTCATTTACACCTAAAGAGCCCCTACCCCTTCCCGCTCACCTCGAGATACCGCTCCATATCAAGGTTCATGATACCCCAAATATGCCCATCGGGGTCCGCGAGTGTATGTACTTGCATGTATCCCTCATCGATAGTCTCACCAGCTACCCTTCCACCCGCTGCGACTGCTTTGGAAAGGACGGTTTCCACTTGTTTGGGACTAGCCAGCGGCAAGGTGAAAGAAGCAGAAATCGCTCCTTGCTTATCCGCTACTTGTCGTTTGCTCCCATGGACGAAAAACTCCCTGGACTGCAACATGACCAAGACCCCTTCTCCCCAAGCCATACAGGTTTGGCTTTCACCTGAAAAAACGGGATTCTCCACAAAACCCAATTGTAGATAAAACCTCCTCGACCGCCCCAGGTCGGCAACTGGCAGGTTGATAAATATCTTTTTCATGTTTTTTTGGTCAGTTGGTGATCAATTTCCGATATCCGTGCGCGTACCAGTTGGGCAATCAACGCCTCCGGTAGCGGTTTGTCGGGGGTAAACCGTACGACGGTGGAGGAGTAATCAAAGGTCTCCAACTTATCATGAAAGTCCTTCAAAACTCTACCGTCCATGATGAAAAATGATAGGTGCTTTTTAGAAGACCTGAATCCAACAACCCTTTTGCCAAGGTAGTAGTAAAACGGCACACCCCTGCTGAGGCGTTCTTCCGCCATAGGGACTAGCGCTTGGACTTGGGAACGCAACTTATCCAAGGCGATCCTTTCCTTTTCTGGAAGCTTTTCCAAGTATTCCAACACTTCGGATCTCTGAGCCATCCTTCTATTACAGTTAAAACGCAGCTTACGCGGGAAAAGCACCTAGGGTGCCATAGACTTGAATTCCGAATAAATGACAAAGGGATTGCACCTTTGGTACCTGCCGCGCAAAATGTCTGCATCGGAAACAAAGTCGAAAGGGTGGCCCTGCGTCAAAGGCCAGGACTATCTCCATAGCAATGCCAAAGTCAAGCCTTGGCAGGTTAAAAAACAAAATCGGGAAGCATCTTGGCGACACTTCCCGATTCATGAACTGGTAATCGTAACCACCAACTCATGTCAAGCTACAGTTATTGTGACTTTGCATCAGTTGCCCAAAACAAAAACCCGATTCGAAACAAGTCGTTCTTTCGAACTCCTTTTGTCGTGATGATGCTTCTGCGGTTTCCCGTCTCAGACTCCAAAACATTGCTGTTTCTTCTTGTCCCTTCGCTTCTCACTTTCTATTTCAAAACCGAACCCGGAATCGTACTTCCGATCTTTTATCTCTCACTTGATGTTATCAAATTTCGCACGTTGATACCTGAATTCCAATCATTTGTTGATATTTTTATAAACAATTTTTCCACCAGAAAGTAGGGGATATGCACAAGTTTTCAACAAAAAAAGAAGTAGCCCCGTCGGGAATCTAACCCCTGTCCGAATGTCCAACATAGAAAGGAATCATACTCCAAAAGACGCTCTCTGGACGGGCGGGTGGATCTTAGGTTCCGGAGACCTACGTACTATCCCCGTCCGACTGGCGACAGCCGGGCGGGCCCGTCCGACCGACGTCAGCCGGGCAAGCATTGAACTACGTGACCAGAACCTTTTTTAGAAATTCTCTACCTCTTGAAGATTTGAAGTACTTTTCCCGCTTGACCGCTTCGGATAATGTCCCAAACTCTTCAAAATAGACGATCACAAACGGTAAAAAAGGGCGTATAGACTTTGTCATCCCCGAGTTGTGTTGACGTAGTCTGACCTCCAAATCCTTGCAATGGCCTTTGTAAAAATAGTCGTGGTTTACGCTCCTGATCACGTACGCGAAGTATTTCTCCATTCTACAAAAAAAAATTGGTGAAACTATGTAGCCCCGCCGGGAATCGAACCTGGATCCTAGGTTCCGGAGACCTACGTACTATCCCCGTCCGACTGGCGTCAGCCGGGCGGACATTGTACCACGGGGCCAGAAAGTTTGTTTTTTAGAAACGCTCTACCTCTTGAAGATTTGAAGTACTTTTCCCGCTTTACCGCCTCGGATAATGTCCCGTATTCTTCATAGTAGACGATCACAAACGGCATAAAGGGACGTATCGACTTGGTCATCCCAGCATTGTGTTGACGTAGCCTGACTTCCAAGTCCTTGCAGTGACCCTTATAAAAATATTCGTGGTGTACACTCTTGATCACGTATGCGAAGTACTTCTCCATCCTAAAAAAAATCGAAGTGAAACTTTGTAGCCCCGCCGGGAATCGAACCTGGATCTTAGGTTCCGGAGACCTACGTACTATCCATTGTACCACGGGGCCATTTATAAATGGCTTAGTTTCATTTCACCAAGAAAGCCACTTTCGGCCTTCATTCGGACAATTAACGACCTCAAAAGTCAATGGCCAAATACCTCCGGTTCCGGAGACCTACGTACTATCCCCGTCCGACTGGCGACAGCCGGGCGGACATTGTACCACGGGGCCAATCATTCAAACAAATAAGCCACTCCTACATTTGAAGTGGCACCTTTGTAGCCTCGACAGGAATCGAACCTGTATCTAAAGTTTAGGAAACTTCCATTATTAGTAAGAATCCTAAAATTCTGATAATCAGAGACTCAATGTTTTTGATTGCAGTATATCGGGATCGTTTTGATAGGAAACTGCAATCGGCACTGCAAATATATGAAAAATGAACCCATAAGTCTAACCCACTCAATGATTCAATTTTACATCATTTAATTTATTCGAAGTAAATACCGCCTTTTTGGATCGATACCTCAATAAATGATACCAATAATGGATTTAACCGAGCGATTTTTCGAGACCAAATTATTGAAAGGTACATCTTACTTCACCACGCTTTAAGTACATTCAAAAAACAAAAAATCGGTATAACATCGTCATCTAAACAAATCGGTCACTCTTTTCTGAAAAGGATACAAATCCTCGAAAAAGATTTAATCCATTGGATATGGGTTGGATGCATTTTCGAAAAAATTTTGCTATAATCGCTTACTTAACTTTTAATCGTAAGACTTATGGCCTTTAATAATGTAGAAACACCTGAAAATTTTGAACAAAAATGTCTATGCGTGTTAGTATTAGATGTCTCTGGCTCTATGTCAGGGGACCCCATAGATCAATTGAACAACGGGATCAATACTTTTCATGAAGAAATCAAAACTGACTCAACAGCAAGTAACAGACTCGAAGTCTGTTTGATTGAATTTTCTTCTGATGTTAATGTACTTGTGGAGCCGTCACTTGTCGAAAATTTCACGATGCCGCGTTTGATAACCAAAGGGACTACCAAGCTGGTTGACGGAGTTAGAGAGGCAATTCAAAAAGTCTCCGAAAGGAAAGGCTGGTATAAATCTACGGGTCAAAGATATTACCGGCCTTGGATCATCCTGATGACAGATGGTGCACCGGACAGTGATCAGGATGTGGATAGTCTCGCAAACGAAATTAGGACTGGTACCGCAAATAAGTCATTTTTCTTTTTTGCAGTAGGCGTCCAAGGTGCTAACATGGACGTATTAACTAAGATATCAAGCCCCGAGATGCCGCCATCTTTCTTGAAAGGTTTAAAATTCAGTGAATTCTTTAAGTGGTTGAGTGCAAGCATGACAACAGTAACCGGATCAAAAGATGGCGACACTATCAATATGCCAAGTCCAGCGAGTTGGATGAAAGGTTTTAAGATATAACCCTGTAAAAACTAATTAGGTATATAATCGCACCCTAAACTTTTTGAATAAACTGTTTATATGTTTGACATCTACAATGGATTCTTCCGTTTAGTCTCGTTTGTGGCATTCGCATTAGCGTTTTTCATCTTCCTATATTTAGTTTGGGATATTTTTAAAAAACGAAGTTCTTATGTTACACTTAAGTCAAAGGGAAGAATCAAAACTACGTATTTAAAGGTTAGGGAGAAAGAGACAATTAAGGGTCAGGTTTCCGAAGGGTCGGCTGATGATCTTTCCGAACTCAAAATCAATATAATCACTGACGACCCGGTTGATCAGAGAGAGACTATCCTAGTCAATGCTTTTCCTAGTACCTTCGGCCAATCATCGTTAGAACCAGAATCAAACACTGGAGACGGGGTACAAAACGAAAGTCCATCTAATGATACAAAAGACGACGGAGTACCCGGTCTTGACACGTCAAAGAATGATAAATTAAGGGAGATTCAAGAGAAGAATGAAAATTCGGCGGAAGAGTCTAGTAGTCAAGCTTTGTATATTGGTAATTGGATAATTGTTGGAGGTAGATCAATCGGAAAATCACACAGGGAAAGTGGATTACCTTGCCAAGACAATTTCTTTTTGTCTCCAATTAATGAAAACTCTGGAATTGCTGTAGTTTGTGATGGTGCTGGTTCAGCAAAAAATTCACAGATAGGATCTAAGTTTGTTTCGGAGAGAGTTATTGAAATTTTTGGCAAAATTATGGAGACTGGAATCGGTTTGGATGCATTAGAAACGATTTCAACAGAGCAATGGAGAGAATGGGCAAAAAAAGGTCTGTATCAGGTAAGATTGGATTTGGAGGATTTTGGAAATAAAAATGGATACTCTCTTTCAAGTTTATCTTGCACTGTTATAGTTGTAATTTATCATCCCGCGGGTATTCTCGTAACCCACATAGGAGATGGGAGGGCCGGTTATCTGTCTCCGGAAAAAGGATGGCTGCCTTTGATCAGGCCATACAAGGGAGAGGAAGCAAATGAAACTGCATTCATAACCTCAAAAATTTGGAATGAACAGGATATAGATTCCTTTTTGGAAGCAGAAGTTTTCCAAGAGGAATACTCTGCCTTTACGTTGATGTCTGACGGATGTGAAACCCATTCCTATTCATGTAGTATTTTTGACAGCAACACTAATTCGTGGTCAGACCCAAATTTACCATTTTCTAAATTTTTTGACCCGTTGATAAATGGTATTAAAGAAATGAAAAAAGCCGGTTTGACTCCTGAGGAGATTGGGTCAAAGTGGACTGATTTTCTAATCTCAGGAACTAATGGACTTGCTAGTGAACCTGATGATAAAACATTGATCTTGGCGGTTTCAGGATTATAAATGAGCTTTTTAAATGATTGTCACAACAGCTTCATCTCAAACAATCCATTTGGAGACAAAACCATTTCACAATGGCGGTGAAGGAGAACTATATCGAATAATCTCTCCAACGGATTATAAAAATCGATGCGTGAAAATCTATTTCTCTCAATATCAAGACAAAAGTAGAGAAGGAAAATTAAATTTTTTGATTAGGAATCGCCCTTCCCAAAATAGGTTTTCTTCCGATTTCAAAATTTGCTGGGTAGAGGATGTAATATATTTGAACGGAAAGTTTGTGGGGTTCATAATGCCGCTTGCTTTTCCAGATAGTATTCAACTTTATGAAATATGCACCAATAAAATCAAGCAAGGTATAAACAAGGTCTTTCATGAGAAATTTGACAGAAAGAAACCTTCCTCTCTAGAGAATCGCCTAAAACTCTGTGTAAATATAGCAATAGCGATTCATTGTATTCATGAAACAGGTACCTATGTATTCGTGGATCTAAAACCCCAAAATGTCTTGATTGACCCTAATGGAAGGGTCTCAATAGTAGACCTTGATAGCTTACAGGTGTCAAAAAATTCAAACATTATTCATCATGGTCATGTGGCGACACCAGAGTATACACCCTTTGAGGGAAGCTCCCTGAATCCGTCTATCAATTATATTCCTCCCACCTGGGACTATTTTTCTATGGCTGTAATCTTTTATGAGATAATTTTTGGCTTACATCCTTACGTGGCGACCAGCCTGAAACCATATGAAAAGCTCACAACGATCCAAGAAGCAATAAAAAACGGCTTGTTCGTGTTCGGATTAAAATCACAATATCTAAAGGCCCCTGAACAACATGACAATTTCAAACTCCTTCCCTCAAATATTCAGAAATATTTCATCGATGCATTTGATAAAGGAAACACTTCTCCGCTACTTAGGCCTTCAGCTCAGGATTGGGGTAAGGTTCTGGCCGAAGAGGTCGCCAACGAAACCGACAAAGTTAATATAAAGTGCCCCGTCTGTGGAAACGACACGAATTTTTCAAGGCATAGAAGTGTCCAAATAAATTGTATTGGTTGTAATTCGGTATTAGATATTAGAAAAGGTAACGTATTTGGTTACACAAAAGAAAAGATTGTTTATCAAGATAGGACAGTGTACAAAGACAAGGAAGTTGTTAAAACTAAGGGCTCAACTTTATGGAAAATCATTTCAGCGGTTGTCATTTTTATCCTATTCTTTGTCTATCTGAATCTTAGCGATAATATCAATACCCTTAAGTATGAAATTGCCACAATCCAGAATTTAAAAGAAGATGAACTCGCTACACTGCGAACAGAGAATAGTAATCTCGTTATCGAAAATGGCAAATTAAAAACGGAGGTAAATGATCTAAAGGACGAAATCCGAAAAGAAAACAGTTATGGACGGAGTTCATATTTCTCGAGCCTGATATCTGTGGACATGCTTGCCATTTTTGATGAGGAAGGTCGAAATTACAACCTACTTGTGCCCGCAAAGGGTGATGTGACCTACATCTATCCAGTCTTAGAGATTTCATACCCCAAGAACTTCTCGTTTCCAAAGGAAGTTGATGTTTCGGTAAAATTTATCTACCCGGATGGCTCTCTAAGTCGGGGCACGGGATCTTCAGCAACCTATACATATACTGATAGAATTGAAATCAATGGAGCTGATTCACGAATTCGACTTTCACGCTGGGGCAAAAAAACCAGAGGAGACTATACGATTTTTGGTGACTACAAAATTGAAATCTGGATTAACAATCAATTGAAAGCTTCAACAAAGTTTACAATTTTTTAACGATCCAGAAGTAAATTTGAAAATCTACTTTTTGCGGGAAAAGCCTAGCTAAAGTTACCCGACAAAAATTCCATACCTCGACATGCGTCCAGACTAACGTAAAGTACCCAACCTGCAGATTAAAATCAAATCGGAACCAACGGAGCACAGAATTTCAAAGGTCTTTAATCCAAGCGCAACAATAAAAAACCAAGATGAAGTTGCACAATAAATTTTCAATTAAGTCTGCCGTCTTTATACCGCTCAGTCCGAATTGTTTTATTGTTGTTTAGATCAACGAAAACAGTGATTCCATTTCTGACCCCACCCTTGATTTTCACGACTTCCTTTATATTATTACTCTCATCGATCTGAAAAAATTCACCCGTAAACGCAGAACCGTCCAGCCGATAGTATCTTTCTCTGGGATTAATACCTTCGTTATAATCTAACTCCATCTTTAACCCTTGGTCATAAAAATATTGTATCCATTTTCCAGTTTTGTAATGTTTAAAGTAACCTCCTAAAAGTATTGGCTGATTAGCATTATTCATGATTTTAAACTCTCCATCCTTGAATCCCTTTGTTCCATCGCCTATTTCGTCATCTATGGATAACAAAAAAGTTAATTCAAACCAATCCTGATCAAGTCTGGATTCGGTCTTTGACCAATAGACCTGTGAAACATAACCGCCTTGTGTGTATTCTGTCAATCTACAATGATATCCTTCAGAACTTGCATTGAAAATCTCGTATCTCCTGGATGGCTCAATCCCTAGACTATCGAATCTTACTAACTCTACAATACTTCCTGAATCAAACTTTATGATTTCGCGTGGTCTTTTGAAACCGTTCCATTTTATATGTTCGCCATGATATTCTCCTTCCAAATAATTTAACGTTTCCAAGATATGGCCCTCTTCCATAAACTGAATCCACTCGCCTTCACGTTTATCTTTTTTGTAGTTACCTTTTTGAAAATAGGATATTGTCTCACCGTCAAGGTCTTGATTAGTATATCTATGTAACCACTCTCCTTCCTTTACCCCATCTACGTAAACACCTCTTACAATTAAATTTTTAACAGAATCAAGCAGTTCATATTCACCATTTAGTTTATCATCTATAAAATTTGAAGTTTCATTGACTTTCGTTTCCCGAATTTCTTTGCAAACGCTTACTTCACCACCTTTCTCGCTTGATTGTTGGCAATCAATCTCTTCCTCAAACAAATATGAATACCTAATCGACTTTCCATTTAACTTTCCATTTGAATAACTTTGAACTAGAAATAATTGATTTGAGTATGGCCGAACATTACCTTCTGAGTCAAGGAGCCTTTCATAATAATATTTCCATTCTCCTGTTTTTTTTCCTTGCGTGTATGCCCCTTCGCTTAATATCGTACCTGTCACTCCATAATTCCTCCAATAACCAGATTCCAGTCCATCTTGAAAACTACCTTCAGTTACAAGAGACAATTTGGATGTATCCGTTCTTATGATTCCTCCAACAAGGAATCTAATATGATCTAAGTAAACTTTATAGTCTCCATCAAGTAAGCCATTCTTGTGCGAACCTAGAATTAAACTGTCCCCCTTAACGTCCTGAAAAGGCCCATTTAATGAACCATTTTTATAATTTTCGATTGTTAACAAAATCTCCTGTCCTTCACTATAGGCAAACAACTCCCATTTTCCATTTTTTTCATTATTCAGATATTCTCCAATTAACCTCAAAAACAATTCACCAGTACCTTCATCATACGAATATTCAGCCCTTGGCCCATTCTTTATATTGTTTTTGTAAGTAGTAAGGGTCAAAAGATTCTTACCCTCAAATACTCTTACAACACCATCAAGTTGCCCATTGACCATTTGATATTCCACCTCCAAATTTCCATTTTCATCGTATTCTTTAAAAATTCCATGTTCAACTCCATTTATGCAGGCCCCACTCTTCATTAGCTTCCCATTTTCATGGAAAAATCTAAATTCGCCATGTAGCTTTCCGTTAACCAATGTATATTCCGCCTTAACGATGTTACCATAATGGTAATCAATCTTCCTCCCGTTATTCAAATCGTATACACCTTCGTTTCTAATCAAGGTTATTGTGTATGCGGTTAGAGTTCTATCAGTCCAATCACTATCACTTCGTTTTTTTGTCGAAGTATTCAAAGTAAAAGAGGAATTCCGATAAGTTGAGATTAGTTGATTATCCTCTATTTTACTTTCCACAAGCTTGAAACCAGATGGACCCAAATTGCTTTGTATTAAAGAATAGGAGTCTTGATTAAAGAATGAGTAAGATATTTTATTGGGATAACCCTCATAGGTGAATAAATAAAACCATGCCTGTGCTTTATCGCTAAAGGAGTCTTTGTTATATGACCATGTAATTGTGCTATATTCTTGAGAACTACCCTTTTCCGAATCATAATAAACCCATCCCTTAGACATCAAAAACTGATTAATCTCCTCCCAGTTTTTCTTTCTCCCAAGATTAGTCAGTTCATTGATTGTCAGTTTTTGCCCAAAAACGGTGGACAGGTAGAAAAGGCTGAATGCAAGCGATAAAACGAATCGACTCATATTAAATAATCAAAGAGTAAAGGACCTAAAACAGTATCAAACTGTATACAATGTACAATCTAGTTTTATAATATAAAAGGAGAAATTATTGAAACATCCCAAAGATTTTACTGAATTTAGTTTCCATTAATTGAATAAACTAAACCACCTTAGATGACAGTAGCTTATTATTACTAATTTTATGATCGAGACTTTTGAAGAAAGGTGGAATAATCTGGCATAGCGACAAAGCTAAAAGGAAGGTAACTCCCTATTTTCCGACTAGACAAAACAGATTTCCAACAATAAAATATCTCTATTTCTTACGCATATCTCAATAAACAAAGGCCGCCAGTTTAAGACCATGAATTTCAAACACCTTTGGTACCTAGTCGACGGTGACGGGTTCAGCCTAATCTTGGTCTATAATCCAGACTTCTATATAGTTTATGAAAACAGGAAGTCAAAGGTTCTATGTTTTGAGGTGATTGACCCAAAAAATTTCGCACAAGAGGTAACTGACTTCATAGAGAAGGTGGACAGGGAGTTTGATGAATCCCTTTGTTCATTTAAGAGCCGAATCATTTCCGAAATAGAAAAAGTCATTCTTGTGCACAGTACACCATTAAATTAAGAGGTGTCCCATTTTCCAGAAATTTTTCCCAAAAATTTTTTCCCGACACCGTCCCCCCTCCTAAGACTCCAAGATTTCCCCCCAGGGAGGGGGGATACCTATAGAAGCCACAGGATCTTCAGGCACCCGGGGGACCTCCGACTAGAGAAATCTTACCGGCAAGGTTTCACTTCCTTTAAAAAAATGGGAGTGCAACCTTGTCGACTCAGGTCCACACCGGTGAGATCTGCATGAGAAATATCACTGGCAAAAAGCTTGGGCTCCACCGACCCTGGAAAAAAACCTCACCGGGTAAGATCTGGGCTTTGATTTCAGCTGGCAATCCGAATGACTTGCCAGTATAATTCTAGGTAGATCTATGCCCAGGATCATTTTTTTGCGCAAATCGATCAGCACCTTAAGCGCATTTTTATCCCTATCTCTCTCTTTTTTTCCTTTTATTCAAGAATAAAATTAAACGCTGATTTTGAGCCGTTTAGAACCCAAAACAGGCGGCAGAGTGAGGATTTGGCTGTATTTTTATTCTCAGATTAAAATCAAAAAAAATGAAGGTAAAGTATAATCGGGTTTCAACCTTGAATCAAACAGGTGACCGCTTTCAAGCAGACACCGACCAATACGACCTGACTTTGATGGACAAGGTATCAGGTACACAAAAGTTTAACGAGCGTCCAAAGGCCAAGGAGTTGATTCAACTTGTGGAGTCTGGACAAGTGAAGGAGCTGGTGGTGGAAGAACAATCACGACTAGGCAGAAACACAGGCGATGTCATTCAAACTTTGGAGTGGCTAGAAAAACATGAGGTCAATGTAATCGTCAGAAACCTAGGTATCCAATCTCGGCCAAATGGAAAGAAAAATCCAATCTGGAAAATGATTTCGGCGGTGATGTCTTCTTTGTACGAATTGGAATTGGAGAATATTAAGGAGCGGACAAAGGCAGGTCGAATGATTTATGTGCAGAAGGGAGGCGTACTAGGACGACCAATAGGATCCAATGAAACTGAAAAGGACTTTTTAAAAAAGGAAGGGAGTATGTCGATTTTAAAGTATCTCAACAGAGGTATGACAATTCAAGAAGTTTCCAAATTGACTAATTCTTCCAGTCGGACAATCGTCAAGGTAAAGAAGATTGCAAAAAAGCACCAACTTTTAAAAAAGTAGACGATGGATTCAATCACATTTATCGCCAATTACCCTCGTTACGTAGATGAATTGGAAAATGTCATACGACTAGAATTTCGATCCTCCTTGGATCAACTTAGAAATCTGGACCCCCATGACCTAGTGACTCCAGAAAGCTGGTTTCCTGACGAATTGGCGGCCAGAGGCCTCGTTTTAGTCCTTTTTCTGAACGAATTGAAAAAATCAAAGACCATTTCATCCAAGTGACAATCCCCAACCTAAGGATTTGGAATACAGTATCAATAAAAAAACACCCGAATGGGTGTTTTTATCGTTTATTTTTGGTGCAATCTTGATATTGTCGCCCTTTTTGGTTTGGTACGACAAAAAAGATTCAATAATCACCAATTCCCTACGACAAAAAATCCATCAAGTCCTGTGCATTTAGGCTGGAAAAGAATTCTATCTCTGGTAGAACATCATGCCTTCTCTTGATTGAAATTAAACCGGAAACCTCACTTTTTTTTAAAATTAACTCACCAAAATACATCATTGGAAGGGAACCAGTGGAGTTGGAATTCCTAAGACTTGCCAGTTGATTTTCAATCGCCTGCTTCCGGATGATCAGCTCCTGTAAT
Source organism: Mariniradius sediminis (assembly GCF_021491425.1). Lineage (NCBI taxonomy): Bacteria > Pseudomonadati > Bacteroidota > Cytophagia > Cytophagales > Cyclobacteriaceae > Mariniradius > Mariniradius sediminis. The sequence goes on from NZ_JAKEVZ010000006.1 coordinate 246,456, forward strand.
GTCGCTTGATTTATCTGATTTCTCAAACCTTGGTAAAAATCCACAACCATCCCCAGCCTTGCTTTAGTTGCTTCCCTCCCCAATCTCGCATAGAAACTGTCCTCTTCCCTACTCGTGTGATGCGTATAATATAGGTATTGGTAAATAACCCATTCAAGACTCCGTTCATTTTTGAAGTCATCACCAAATAAGTACTGGTACTGTTCTATGTCCATGTCTCCCTTTTTGGCTAATTTCCAGCCATTTAAGGGATCATGCTGCATCTTCTTTACGTTTTTTGAAAATTAAGGGTGGTCAGTATGATTCTTGCGAGAAAGTTGTGAAAATCCGCTGAGGAGCAATGAATATTGATATCATCATCTCGTTCAGGATCGATGTTCAAATCTTTCAAAATCTTATAGCCAATCTTCAATTCAAGCGGTTGCCGATACGGGAATTTTCTAATTTCTTTTATAAACTCCTTAATATCCAGGTAATTGTAATTCTCTTCTTCCATTCTACTTACTTTTTTTAAAATATTGGTTTATGGACTTTCTCACCAATTCAGATTTGGTGGATTCCTCATTTTCTATGTAGTCACGGATCATTTTTTCCTGCCTAGCTGTGATTCTAACACGCAGTGGAATATCCTTTATGTTCTTCTTCATATCTATAAATATCAGTGTATTCCAAAAAGTCAGATTCTATAAGAAAAAAAATTTTATACTGTAATTTTATCCATGACAAATTTTAATTGCTAAAATTTCCATTTTTCATATTTTTTAGATATATTTTTTAAACCTCGAATAATTTATAATCGCCAAAGGATGAGGTTTACTTTGGCCTAAAGACGAAAAAAGTTTATGAAAAAAAATTTAAACCGAAAAGGAATTTGGATTCCTTTAGACATCCTGGAAAACACAACCTTAGACTCAACCAACAAAATTCTTTTGTCGGAAATACTCTCGTTGACTAAACTACCAGACCATTGCTTTGCCTCAAATAAATATTTTGGCGAATTGTTGGGATTAACCAGGTCATCTGTATCAAAGCGAATATCCTTTCTTCAAGAAAAGGGGTTTATCAAAACAGAGAACAAGTATGAAAATAATCACTGTGTTGGTAGAATTATTACAGAAGGAAATGTGATACCTCAAAAGAACAAGACTATTTCTAACAAGAAAGGGGGTAGTTCTTTCAAAGACTAGAAGGTAGTTCCATTACAAGAAGTGGGTAGTTCATCCCTAGATAAGGGGGTATTTCCAACAAGAAAGAGAGTGTTTCCCTTGGGAAGCCAATTAATACAACTACAAATTTATATAAAACAAAACATAAGAATAAAATAGATAAAAATATAAAATAGAAATACACATACTAGTATACAGAAGTTTTAAAAGAAAAAATAAATATATAGTAATGATAGTACTTTGAACATTGTTGAAATTAAAAAGCACTAATTCTATTATATATTGATTGGTTGTCAAACTAGCATAAGCGCTAGCATTAGCTCAAAAAGACTATAAAATTGGCAATGATCGTAAATTAGATATTGAAGCAACGCACAAATATTATGCATGCCATAAGAATCAAATGGAAACTAAAATTCTATAAACATCATTGACCCGAATATTGATATTGGCAAAAATGCTAGCGCTACTATAAAAAAGGGAATAAAGTGTTATACTTCTACCAAGGTGGATAGTTCAACTGCAGTAAGAGATATTGAACATAAAACTATTTTATAAATAATATTGTAATTGCTACAATCCTAATTCTTGCCATGATCTGGTATTAAGAAAAAGATAAAAATTTCAATGCAAGTACTGCTTCTAAAGAATCCTAAAAGGAACTAATGATTGAAAAATTCTAAGAGCAAAGGAGTGTTCCATACCTTTAACCAGCGCTTGAAAATATATTACTTTATGTAATTTAAAGGAACTAGAGAGCCATAGAAATTTAACTCCCCTCAACTGGATTTTGGACGTAGTCCAGCTTGCGCACCGGGGAACCCTCACCCCCCAGTTCCGCTCACCCCCCTCTCCCAATCAATCTTGAAGCGTTTGCCGGAAATGACGCGGACCGTGCCCTTCCAAATAGGTTTACCCAATTTCAGCATAATTTATAATTTGCTACTTTTACCTCTCAAGCGTACCCAACAACCTAGCGTTCTAGATGACCATCAATTTCAATAGATCCGATTTTTTCAACAAACTGTTCCCTGAAGTAGATGCTACCAATGATGCTGCCGTAAGACAAAAACTGGCGGAATTCTACCATCCAATCAAAGTCAAAATCCTAATAGAAGGCGACAAGATTGTTGTAGAACTTCAGGATACTGTTAAAGAGAGTAAATCCAACGATTTTTATCGGGCAACCGATCTTTGTGCCAAAAAAAGGTATCAGGAGGCCATCCCGATATTCCACCGCCTTATCGAAGAGAATCCAACGGATTCAGAGTACCATAGAAACCTCGCTCAGGCATATGAAGAATCAGGCGACCATGAGACAGCCATCAACCATCTGATTGATGCCCTCAAATGGAATCCTTCCAACCATTGGGCTTTGATTCTTATGGGCAACATCTACGTCAGGTATTTCAATGATCTGTCCACAGCCATGGCATATTTCGACCAAGTGGTAGAAACGGATCCTAAAAACTATGTGGCGTTGAACAATATCGGTGGTACCTTCCTACAATCCGGGAAATTGACCTTGGCGGAACGATACCTATCCAAGGCTTATGTTGCCAACGCCAAATTCCCAAACGTCACCTTGGGTCTTGCAATAGTGAATTTTCAGAAGGGTGATTTCAGAACCAGTTTTGGCTTCGCGATCGAATCCCTAAGAAACGAAGAACAGGTGGAAGGACAAGTGCACCAAAAGGCTCTCCAGCTCGCACTTGAATCTTCGAAATCCCTCATCAATCAAAATGTAGGCAAGGAATCCCTCGTAGACTACATCCAGGAGATCGAAAATCTGACTGGCAAAGATGTAAGGATCGAGGAAGACCCAACTATTTCGACAGCGGCCAAGGTCGAATATGCAGAGAATTACGGAAGGGATTTCCATTTGGTCAAAACCAACCCAAAATACCCCAATACAGACCATTTAATAGCACATGAACTTACACACCTCAAACTGGCAGAAGAAGCCCGTAAAGTTGGTGTAAACAAGTTATTCATTGGAAATGACGGAAAACTGGACGACTTCAGGAAAACTATCAGGCCATCGCTCAAAAATCTGGAAAAAAGGGGCGTGCCAGAGGCTAGTATTTCAAAGTATTCACAAGATCTGTTCCAGGGGATTCTCGGACAAGTATTCAATACACCACTTGACCTGTTCATCGAGGATTATCTCTTCAACCATTTTCCTGAGCTGAGATTCGTCCAATTCCATTCACTATACCAAATGAACGTGGAAGCCCACAAGGCCGTAAACGACCCTAAAATCATCGAATTATCACCTCCCAATATCTTGACAAAAAGCCGGATTTTTAATGTCGTCTCCGCAAGACACTTTGAATCTTTATTCGGTGTGAAAATGGAAAAAACATTCACCATAAGACCCTTCGAAAAAGAACAGGTGGACGCTTTTTGGGATGAATTCAATGAATACCGAAATGATAGAAAACCGGGAGAAGAATATGAACTGGTCCAACATTGGGGTGAAGATTTGGAATTGGACTCCTACTTCGAACTGGTGGATGAGTCTGCCTACAGGTCCAAGGGCAAACCTTCGACCAAGACACCTGAGGATGTGTTGAACGCCATAGAACAGGATCCTTTCCAACAGCAGGGATTTGATGAGGACGAGGAGGAAGAACTCGGGAAATTCCAAGAACAGCACGCTGGAAAGGATATCAATATGGCGGTGGCAATGTATATGGCGGGTGCATTGGGTTACTTCAAGGATATGTCGAAGGACAAAGTCAAGGAAATTGCACTAGAGGTCGCCATGCTAGGAAGAACTGGTATAAATCCACAGAAGAAAGGATACAAACTCAACAAAATCCCCGGCACCACTTTTTCCGGATACAAACTACTCGCCTATTACTATGTCAGTTGGGCAATCGCCATCCCTGAGATGCTGAAGGACCTTCAGATGCCTTTCGAGAAGGAATTTGAGCTGGCAAAGAAAATTTCAAGCTAAAAACCAAAGGATCTCCGCCAACTACCGTCACAATTTTGGCCAACTTGAAACTAGAGTAAAATATCCCTTAAGTTTATCTTTCAACATTGGAAAATCCATCGGCCTATAAGTTTTCATTTACTGCACTTTCCCTGAAAATTCGGGAAACGATCCAGCTCGCCCAAAAGATAAAGGAACACCAACTGTCCCTGAATGACCTATCTCCTAAGGATATGTCAGATTCACGGGGAGCAACCAGTAAAAGGAAGTTTCAAGAAATGATCAGGAGACTTCAGCAATTTTCAGTTGAAGAACTGGATTTATTAGCTGACGGGAATCCCGAACAGCAAAAACAACTTTGTTTATTGGGATTTGCTCGCTATTATAGGTTCTTCTATGATTTTGTAACGGAGGTGATGCTGGAAAAGACTATGGTCTTCGACTACGAGTTGACAGATAGGGATATAAATTCTTTCATAAGTAGGAAATCTATTGACCATATCGAGCTTGAGTCTCTTGCAGAATCAACGAGGAAAAAAGTGGTGCAGGTTCTTTGGAAGGTGCTCGAACAATCTGGATTAATCAACTCGGTCGATGGGAGAAGAATCATCCCTCCTTTTTTGGATGACAGAGTTGAAAGATTGATTCGCAAATCCAATCCAAACGATCTCAAAATCTTCCTTTTTACAGAAGATAAAATTAAGTTGACATGACAGAAACTGAACAAATACATCTCAAATTCTCACATATTTTTCAGGTAGTCAGTTCTGAGAGTTTTCTGAAAATGGATGCCTTGGGTGGTGAAATACCTTTCTGGATTGCACCATACGATGTAGCCGTTTCAAACCAAGTGGAGATAGAGATCAAGAACCTGAGTAAAAAACTGCTGGCAAAAGGCATCAAACCTTTGATAGTTGATCTTTTCGAACTGTCCGTACAAATACTTGAAAGTCATGTCGGCTTGGAAGATGTCTTCTACATAGAGGGTGACAGCGATAAGGAATACTTCAAAGAAACACTTCAATCCATGCTCAATATTCACGAGCGGTTTATACCAAAGATGATTGAATTGAAGAATAAAGCGCAACCACAGGTTTTCATGATCAAGGGAGTCGGTGCGGTATACCCCTTTATACGGTCGCATAATATCCTTAACAATATTCAGGTAGCCATGAACGACATCCCAACATTGATGTTTTTTCCGGGAGTCTACAATGGAAAATCACTGAACCTGTTTGGGCAGCTGATGGACGACAATTATTACAGGGCATTTAACATTGACAATTTTAAAGTATGAGTGAATTCAAAGACCTCTTTCGAAAAAACTTTTCAAGACCGATTGAAACCGTAATAAAGGCGGATGACACCGACCATGTCCACCAAGAGGTGGATGAGTATGTGGTTACCAGAGAGGTTGCCAAGAAACTGGCCATATTTTTCGAATCCTACAACGATTCAGATAATATCAACGGCGTATGGATTTCAGGTTTTTTCGGATCAGGTAAATCCCACTTGCTGAAAATCCTTAGCTACGTTTTGGAGAACAAATCCCTCAATGGTGACCATTTGGGAGAGTTGTTTGCCAGCAAGATTTCTGACGACCCCAAACTGAAGGGTGATATCCTAAGCAGTACCAAAAAGTATAAGTCAGAGAGCATACTGTTCAACATTGACCAGCAAGCACAGATAACCAACAAGACGGAGGCAAACGCCATCTTACAGGTGTTCTACAAGGTGTTTTTTGATCATTTGGGGTATTACGGTTTCAGACCTTTCATCGCCAATTTTGAAATGTACTTGGAGAAGGAAGGGAAATATGAACTCTTCAAACAGCAATTCGATGCCTTGTATGGAAAACCATGGAAGGAAGGGAGAATGGATTATCCATCAAGGAGAGTTAATGATGCCGTTGCCAATTCATGTGGGTTTATTTTTAATGAACATCCTTCAAAATATGAAAACCTACTCAAAGAATATCGCGAGACTCAGGCTTTCTCAATTGAAGACTTTGCCATCAAGGTAAACTCGTACATCAAGTCCAAAGGACCCAATTTCAGGCTGAATTTCTTTGTGGATGAAGTGGGGCAGTACATCGCAGAGAACACCAAATTGATGCTCAATCTTCAGACCATCGCTGAATCCCTCAATACCAAATGCCATGGAAATGCGTGGGTGGTTGTGACTTCTCAGGAGGATCTGGAAAGTTTGGTGGGTGATGACTCCGGAATACAGTCAGATGACTTTTCCAAAATTCAGGGCAGATTTAGGGTACGGATGCCACTTACTTCGGCAAACGTGGATGAGGTAATTGAGAAACGTCTCCTTGAAAAGGATCACTCAGGCACCGAAAAGCTGATACAACTCTACAGACGGGAAGGCGAAAACCTCAAAACCCTGCTCTCTTTCTCAGAGACAGGTATGCAGTTTAAAGGATATCGGGACGAAGATGATTTTGTGAAAAAGTACCCCTTTATCCCATATCAATTTGATCTCTTCCAACAGTGTATAAAAGCACTTTCCAGACACAATGCCTTCCAAGGTAAGCACCAATCAGTAGGTGAAAGGTCCATGTTGGGTGTATTCCAAGAGGTTTTGAAAAATACCACATTCGAAGGCTTGGATGGCTTGGTTTCATTTGACAGGATGTTTGAAGGAATCAGGGCCTCCTTGAGAACAGAATCCCAGAATTCGATCATCGTGGCCGAAAACCAACTGAGCGACTCACCGTTTGCGCTGAAAGTATTGAAGGTCCTATTCCTTGTAAAGTACTACGACAATTTCAAGACAACTTCGAAAAACATCAGCGTACTTCTGCTGGATTCGATGAATGCCAAACCTACCCTTCATCATGAAAAGGTAGAAAAAGCACTGAACCTTTTGGAGCAACAAACCTACATCCAGCGAAAAGGGGAAGAATACGAATTCCTTACGAATACGGAAAAGGATGTAGAAGAGGAAATCAAGAATATAAAAATCGATGAAATTGCAGTTTCCCAATTATTGAATGAACTGATATTTGATGGTATCATTAGGGATACCAAAATCAAATACGTCCAAAACAAACAGGAATTTGACTTTGCCAGAAAGATTGATGGGGACCTATTCGGCCGGGACAAGGAACTTAAGATTGAAATAATTACGCCAAACTCCGGCAACTACAATAACTACAGCCAATTAGCCAGCTCAACACTCGCAGACCCTGGACTGATGGTGGTGAAGCTTCCAGAGGACAAGCGGTTGATTATGGAAGTGAGGATGGCTTTGAAGACGGAAAAGTATATGAAGCAGAACAGGTCACTTTCTAATGATGACAATATCATCCGAATTCTGTCAGAAAAAGGTCAACAGAACGGGGAAAGAAAACGCATACTGGAAAATAATCTAAATGGATTGTTAGCGAAATCTTCGTTTTTCTTGGCGGGGAAGGAACACGAAGTTGGTACGAGCACGGATGGAAGGTACAAGGTCCTTGAGGTCGCCCAGGATATCATCAAAGTGGCATACTCGAAATTGGAGCTACTTGGTTCTGCCAACCTGGATGAAAACCAACTTCGTCTGATCATGAGAAGTGGACAGTATGGGTTATTTGATGGAAACGAGGCCACTTTATCTGCACCTGAAAGAGAAATCACCAACTTCATCGAAAGAAGAAAATTACAACATGATAGAACCACTTTAACCGACCTAAGAGACCACTTCTCCAAAAGGCCTTATGGCTGGACCCAAATGGCAGTTTGGTGTATTGTGGCTCAATTATACAAGAGAGGCAAGATAGAAGCCCGACAAGACTCGAACTCCTTGGAAGAGAGCGATTTCTTTGATACCCTCAACAACAATAGACTTTGGGCAAACACCCTTTTGGAACCCCAAGTCGAGTTCAGTTCGACGCAGCTCAAGCGGCTGAAAGATATTCATTTGGAGATGTTTGACGAGACCAACACGGCTACCGAAAGCAAGGATATCGCCAGACTCTTCAAGGAAAAGGTCAAGGCCTTGGAGGCTGAAATCAGAGCTTATCTCAACCAATCCACTCAATACCCCTTCCTATCTTCGCTGGAGAATTTGGCTATGTTACTTAGGAAACTGGGCAACATGGATTATGCCGACCTGCTGACAAAATCCAGCGAGTTTGAGGATGAACTTTTGGATGACAAGGAACAGTTCCTTGACCCAATCAGGCATTTTTGGAACGGGGAACAGAAGAAGATTTTTGACCGGCTGCTCCAATTCCTACAAGGGAATCAGGCAAACTTCGACTATGTGGATACACAAGAAAGAGGATTCCTATCAGAAGTTCGGGAAGATCAAGCCCCATATAAGGGTGATTTGATCAAAAGAGCCAAGGAATCTATGGATGCTTTGGAGGCGCGATTGATTGGAAAAATCAAGGAAGAAAAAGATATCACTTTAGAATCCGCAAAGGAAAGAATCACTCAGATTCAGTTACAGGAAGGCTTCGGCGAACTCAAACCCAACCAACAGGATGAGATTCTGGCTCCCTTCAGAGAGATTATTTCTAGAGCAAAAACCCAAAACTACATTGCCAACCTACAGGTGGATAGGGATAGGTTGGGAGCATTGTATACGGACCAATTGAACAAAATCGGCAACCTGCTGGCCAAGGCAAATCCTCCGACACCGGGGACAGCAGAGATCACGCCTGTAGAACACTTTATCAATATCAAGGAGGTGGAGAAAAAGGTAAAAACCTCCAAAGGCCAATTGAAATCAGAGGCGGATGTGGAAGAATACATTGACTCCCTTCGGAAGGCTATGCTGGAACAAATCCATCAAAACAGGAAGATTACTTTAAACTGATACCCCTTATTGTTTTACCACTTTTGAGTTACTTACATGAACACCAATAACCTCAAGAAATTTGCTCAGGGAGCGAGAAAGAAATTGTTGGACCAAGTATCTGCCAAACTGGATTATGTCCTCTCCCATGATACACCCACACTAAGGACAAAATCGGAGACCCTTAAAAGACTGAATGATGAACTTGCTTCCATGGGAAGAGCATCCCTGGTCGACAAGGTGGCCTACACCTGGTTCAATAGATTGGTGGCCCTGAGGTTTATGGATGCCAATGGGTTTCAACCATTGGGAATAAATGTCATAACCCCAGTCTCAGGTATAAGTCCCCAGATACTTGAAGAAGCACATGCCGGTCATATTTCGGAAGAACTTCCATTACACATAGAGGAAGTGATGGATATTTTAGATGGTAGGGTTCCTTCCATCAATCCCGACAACGATGCCTACCGAATCCTATTGGTAGCCTCCTGTAATCAACTGAGCAGCGTTTTTCCCTTTCTATTCGAAAAAATCAATGACTATACAGAACTCCTCCTTCCTGATGACTTGACATCTTCTTTCAGTATCGTCAAAGACATACTCAATGGAATGTCCGATGAAGACTGCCAAGAAGTAGAGATTATCGGATGGTTGTATCAGTTCTATATTTCAGAAAAAAAGGATGAAGTGTTCGCTTCAGGAGAGAAGGTCAAAAAAGAAGACATCCCTGCGGCCACTCAGCTCTTCACCCCGAGATGGATTGTGGAGTATATGGTTCAGAATACCCTTGGGAAATTGTGGCTTCAAAACCGACCCAATTCCAAACTCAGGGATTTCATGCCCTACTACATCGAGAGTCCTTCTGCACAATCAGCGGATTACCTGAAGGTCAATTCGGTCGAAGAAATCACCCTTTTGGATCAGGCATGTGGTAGTGGTCATATTTTGGTTTACGGCTTTGAACTCTTTTCCAAGATCTACGAAGAGGAAGGATACGCCAGTAGTGAAATCCCTCAATTGATCATAGAGAAAAACCTTTTTGGATTTGAGATAGATGAGCGAGCGGCTCAGCTGGCAGGATTTGCCCTGATGATGAAGGCAAGGTCTTACCATAGAAGGTTTTTCAAAAAGGAAGTCAAGCCCAATATCCTGCATTTCCAAGACCTCAATTTAGCGGAGGAAGAAATCAAACCACTCTTCAAAGATTTGGGGATTTCTATTTCTGATGCATTGTTTCATGACCTCAAAATGATGAAACAAGCGACCAATTTTGGTTCCTTGATTCAACCCCATATCAATACAAAAACCTTGGAGGAAACCATAAATTCACTTCAATCCAAAGTTCAAGGGGCTGATATCTTCTTCAGACCAAAGATTGAAAACTTGATTCAGACCTTAGACCAATTAATTCTTCTCAGTAACAAATACCATTGTATCGTAGATAATCCACCATATATGGGTGGTGGAAATATGAATAAGGAAATTTCCGATTTTGTAAAAACAAATTATCCTGATAGCAAGGCAGATTTAATGGCCTGTTTTATGGAGGCAGGTCTTTCGGGTTTAAAGGAAAAAGGATTTTTAGGAATGATAAATCAAGAAACATGGATGTTCAAAACGACTTATAAAGATTTAAGGAGGAAATTAGCTGGAAATTATTCAATCGACACGATGATTCATTTAGGTACAAGGGTTTTTAAAGAGATAAATGGAGACAAAGTTCGTTCAACTTCTTTCACTTTAATAAAGAGTAAATTAATTGATTATGGGGTATACAAAAAACTAACTTTTTATAATGATTCCGATTTAAAAAAGGAGGCTCTCCTTAATAATGAAAGTAAAACATACTTTTTTAATAAAAACCTTACAAAAAAAATCACTGAACAAAACTGGGCCTATTGGCTTACTGATAACGGAGTTAAGATTATAGAAACTTCGAAACCATTAGCTTTTTTTTCTGAACCAAAAAAAGGTACAACAACATCAAAAGATGATTATTTTTTAAAATTATGGTATGAAGTTTCTTTTGATAAAATTGAAATAAATCAAAATTATAAGGAAAAAATTAAAAAAAAATGGTTTCCTGTAAATAAGGGTGGTGGATTTAGAAAATGGTATGGACTTTTAGAATATGTAATTAATTGGGAAAATGATGGTGAAGAAATTAAAAACTTTAGAGATGAAAATGGTAAAATCCGTTCACGACCTCAAAATTTAAAATTTAACTTTCAAAAAGGAATTACATGGACAAGTGTAAGTTCTACAGGTTTGTCTTGTAGGTATTCACCCGAGGGGATGTTAATGACTGATAATGGTGCAACAATTTTCAATTCTCCAGATGAGTTAATTACTCTGTCTTTATTGAATAGTGTAGTCGGAGAATATTTTCTATCTGTTTTGACTCCTGGTTTCAAATTTGATGTAGGAGTAATTAATAAATTCCCTGTCAAAACTGGTGTTTTTTCTGAAAATCCTGTGATAGTAGAGAAAGCATTGGAAAATGTAAATATTGCAAAACTAGATTGGGACTCCATGGAGGTTTCTTGGGATTTTCATAAAAATGCAATATTAAATCATAAGTGCGATTCAATAGAAGAAACTTATGAACTGTATAAACACTTTTGGAAAAATAAATTTTCCCAGGTTTACATTAATGAGAAAGAGTTAAATCGCCAATTTATTGAAATCTATGGTCTAAATGAGGAGTTAACAGCTGATGTACCAATTGAGGAAATTACTATTCAGAAATTGGAATCCAGCATAGAAGATGGGCATTTGGTGTTTCATTCTAATGAAGTTTTTATGCAGCTTGTTAGTTATTTTGTGGGTTGCATGTTTGGTCGTTACTCTTTGAATAAAGAAGGGTTGATCCTAGCCAATCAGGGAGAAACCATAGAGGATTATTTTAGAAAAATCGAAAAGTCAGCGGAAGAGGTATCCTCCTTTCCTGATGAAGATAACATCATACCGATCTTAGATGACGAGTGGTTTGAAGATGATATTGTTTCCCGTTTCCATGAGTTTCTGAAGGCCAGTTTCGGAGAGAAGAACTTCCGAAAGAATTTGGCCTTTGTGGAAGAATGTTTGGGGAAAGATATCCGAAAATACTTTGTGAAGGACTTTTATAAGGATCATATCCAGCGGTACAAGAAAAGGCCTATTTACTGGTCTTTCTCTTCTCCGAAGGGACATTTCACCGTGCTCATCTACATGCACAGATATACCCCTGATACTCTAAATCGGATATTGAATAATTACCTCAGGGAGTTTATCGAAAAACTTCAGGCACATCGGAAAAACCTTCTCCATATAGAAGTGACAGGAACCCCTGCTGAACAAAACAAGGCCAGAAAAGAGATCATCAAACTGGATGAAATGATAGCCGACTGCCGTCAGTACGAAACAGATATCCTGTATCCACTCGCCACAGAACGTATCTCCATAGACTTGGATGATGGGGTATTGGTGAATTACAATAAGTTTGGCAAGGCTGTAACCGAAGTCCAAGGTCTGAACGACAAAAAGACAAAGGAAAACGTGAAGAAGTTTGATTGGATTGATACGAGTCAAATTCGATAAAATAATTAATCCATGAAAATCCAACGAATTGCAATTCGGAATTATAAGAGCATCAAACATATAGACATTGACTGTTCACCTAAAATCAATGCCTTTATAGGAGAGAACAGTGTGGGTAAGAGTAATATTTTTGATGCAATAAATTGGCCACTTGGTCCAGTTTATCCTTCATTTAATTCTACTCTTCCACAAGACCATTTTATGGGAGATGAAGCAAATGAGATTCAAATCTCCTTATTATTTGACAATGGAGAATACCTTCAACTATCTGAAAATTGGAAAGATAAAAGTGGAAGGCAAAAATCAGGTCTTAATCTTTCGCGGAATTACATCTCTGACATAGAAAGACAAAAATACTGTTCGGCGTACTTGGGAGTTGATCGGTCGGTTTTGGATTATTCTCCTTCTAACCGCTGGTCTTTAATGGGACGTATCCTCCTTGAAATCAATCAAATGTTTAAAGAACAAGAACATGTTGATAAGGAGACAGGTGAAGTCCTGAAGAAAACTGACTTGTTTAAATCTGAGCTAGAAAGGATCAGAGATGAAATCCTTTTCTCGGTTGAAGATTCGTCTGGCACTCAGGTGATGAAGAAATTTATTCAAATCCTTCAGGTCGAAACTGCCAAACAATTAAACAGGCCAGATCATGAATTAAAGGTTGATTTAAATCTTTACGATCCATGGAATTTTTTTAGAACTCTTCAATTGATCATCAAAGAAAATGACACGAATTTATCTTTTCAGGCTTCTAGCCAAGGTATGGGTATTCAAGCGTCTATCTCAATAGCAATTCTGAAGGCATATTCCCAACTAAAATTAAACAACAATACCCCTCTTTTTATTGACGAACCTGAGTTATTCCTGCACCCACAAGCTCAACGAAATTTCTATAAGGTTCTTTGTGAGTTAGCTGAAAGTGGTACGCAAATTTTTTACACAACTCATTCTCCCAACTTTCTAAATGTTGGTCGGTTCAATGAGGTTTTTTTAGTGAGGAAAAGTCCTGATAAAGGAACCTATGTCCGATGTGCAAAACCAAGTTTATTCATCGAGGATTTAACAATAAGGCATGGGATATCATCAAGCGAAGAAGATCTTTTACTTCATTTCAAAAATTCGTATGAAGAAACAGGTGACACACAGAAGGCTAATGAAGGTTTCTTTGCAAAAAGAATCATCCTTGTTGAAGGACAAAGCGAAACCCTTCTATTGCCCTATTTCTTTGATTTGATAGGGTTTGATTATATCGCAAAGGGGATAACCATAGTAAGATGTGGGAGTAAAGGCGAAATAGATCGATTTTATAGATTGTATACTGAGTTTGGGATTCCCTGTTTTGTGATATTCGATGGAGACATAAATCATTTGGGAAAAAAAAAGAAAGTAGAGGAAGATACTATAAAGAATAATAAGGCAATTCTCTCTCTTTTTGGAATTGAAGAGGATTTCCCTGATGGAAATGTCAATGACTTTTACTTAGGTTTTAATACCTCCCTTAATGATAATTTAGGGTATGAAACTTTGAAAAAAGGATTGGACTTGTATAAGGAAGTGAGAAATAAAATAAAGTCCGAAGAAGAAGTCCCTTCTTGGGTTAAAGAATTGGTTGTGAAAATCGAGCAATTGCCCGATAATATTTCTAGTGTTTTGAAGACAGGTTAAATCGTTTCCTGATTTGTTTTAAAGAATCAATGACTAAAATCGAAGAAGGATTAAGTAGGTTGTTTTCCAAACATCGCATCATTGTATGGTACGATGAGGAGAAGGGGTTTCTGGAGGATTTTGAGATGATTTCTATCCCCTCAGTGGAGAAAAGGAAAGTGAATAACAACGAGTTTTCACTTAAATACGAACTCCTTATCCAGCATCCCCAGCGGAAGTATTTGCTCTATGCCCCCTTCCTAAGACCGGAAAACGAAGACAATTGGTTGTTGGATATAGAGCTCAGTCATCATGTGTTCCATACCGACCAAGAAGCGATGGTCATTCAGGAGTTGGATTTACCCCTTTCGTTTCGGGCGTGGGTGAAGCGACACCTTGAGTTTTTTAAAAGTAAGGAACGGATCCAGAAGCTCAAGCATATCCTTGGAGAGAAGGAAACGGAAACAACTTTGACCCTAAAGCTACTGCAATTGGTAATGGGGGGTGAAGATGGTTCGATAGATGGATTGGTGAAAGCCTACACCTTGGGATTTTTGAATGGCAAAGAAGACAGCCTCAAGAAGGAATTGACAAGGTTTGGACTGCATGAGCCATTTTGGTCATTTGTAGAAAACCAATTCAACTACAAATCTGCCAATCCTTCCATCTATGACTTCGTCTTGGAATCCTTCCAGCGGAGCTTCCACCCCCTATCAGGAAAGGCACAAGTCAATAATTCGGCCAAGGTCCTATTGGCCACTTGGAAGGATACCCGGTCATTTGAGGAATCCTTCAAACTGCTTTCTGACAGGGTGCAGGAAGACTTGAAAATCAAGGGACTCTTGGAAAAATACCCGGTGGAAGACCTGATACAGGAAGATGTGTTTGAAGATATCGATAAACGAATCGTTATGGAAATGGCGCAGCATATCCGCAACGAAACCCTTTCCCTGGATAAGGTAGAATCAGCGCTCAAGCTCAGGGAATCGAAGTTTTGGTATCCGAGGTACAGGCCGTTCTACGATACCCTATACTATGCTGCCCAGTTGGTGGAATCCGTCAAAAAGAACCAAGAACTTAAAATCAGGGACTATGAGGATGGATTTAAACAGTATACCGAGCGGTGGTACCAAATGGATCAGAATTACCGCCTTTTCCTCCAAAACTACAGGGAAACCAATCAAAACAATGCCCTGAATCCCCTGTACAAAAGAGTGCACAAGGTCTATTCCAACACATGGTTGTTGCGATTGAGTGACAAATGGCAAGAAGTTATTGACAATCAAAAAGATTGGTATTTCGGGGTTCACTCCCAAAAAATGTTCTTCAAAAGGGACATTCAGTCTCCCTACTTGGAAAAAAAGACAAAGGTGTTTGTGGTCATCTCAGATGCTTTACGGTATGAATGTGGAATTTCTCTCCATGAGTCATTCCAATCCCAGACTCGGTTTACTTCCAAATTGGCCTATCAGGTGACTGGGCTTCCCTCCTATACCCAATTGGGAATGGCCTCACTGCTTCCCCACAAAACATTGAGTTTTGGGGACGGAGATGAAATCCTAATCGATGGAAAAAGTACCAAGGGCAGTCAACCCCGCAAGGCTGTCCTACAGGAGCATTCCAAAGTCAGGGCGACAACCATACTGGCTGAGGACTTGATGAAAATGGCCTCCAAAGGCGAAGAAGCCAAAACTTTGGTTCAAGAGCATGACTTGGTGTATGTCTATCATAATAGAATTGACAAAGTCGGTGATGACAAGACTCAGGAAGACAAAGTTATTGAAGCATCAAGAGACGAAATCAACTTTTTGGTCGAATTGGTTAAGAAGATCACCAATATGAATGGAAACCATGTTGTCATTACTTCCGACCATGGTTTTATTTATCAAAATGAAGTACTGGAAGAAAGTGATTTTTCCGATGCCAATGTGCAGGGAGATATCATCAGGGACAACAGGAGGTTTGTATTGGGCAGGGACCTCAGTTTCAACAACAATGTCGTCAAGTATTCGGCAGAATCCCTGGGTATCAAATCCGAGGTAGATGTATTGATTCCAAAAGGTATCAACCGACTCCGGAAACAAGGGAGTGGAAGCAGGTACGTGCACGGTGGTTCCTCGCTCCAGGAGGTGGTGGTGCCAGTATTATTTATCGCCAAAAAACGAGTGGACACCGTCTCCAAAGTAGATATAGATGTATTGAACAAAACCAACAACCGCATCACCACAAACATCCATACCATCAAGTTCTACCAAGAACAGCCCGTTTCCGAATCGATCCTGCCGAGGAGCATCAAGTCTTATTTTGCAATCATCGAGGCGGATGAATCCAACAAAAAGATTATAAGCGATGTGGTATTGTACACCTTTGATTCTGAATCAAAGAGAGCCGAAGAACGGGAGGTTATAAAGAAATTCACCATTTCCAGTAGTCAAAAATCAAGTGCAAATACTTTTTTGGTCATTGAGGAAAAGGTGGAAGGAACCAATAAGTGGAATATGATTTCCAAATTTCCCTATACCCTGAAAATAGGAATGGACAGTGATTTTGATGACTTCTTATAATTTAACTGAAGTATGAAAGAACTTGATGTATTGATCAATAGACATTTTGGCGGAAAGGTAGTACGCAAGGACTTGACAAGTCAGGTCAAAGGCAATGCCAGTGTCCCAACTTTTGTTTTGGAATACCTATTGGGTCAATACTGTGCGACGGATGATGAAGAAACAATACAACAGGGTATTGAAACTACCAAACAAATAATCGCCAAACACTTTGTCCATAGGGACGAAGCCCAGGTCATCAAATCGACTATCCGAGAGAAGGGCTCGCATCGGATCATTGACAAACTCTCAGTCAAACTAAATGATAAAGAGGATCGATATGAGGCCAACTTCGCCAACCTAGGATTGAATAGGGTTCCAGTGAGGGATGATTTGGTGAAACAGTACCCAAAACTATTGTCAGAGGGTGTATGGTCGCTGATTACGATTGCCTATGTACCCTCCGATGAGCGAAACACACTGCCTTGGGTGATCGAATCCATCAAACTGATTCAGGTATCAAGAGCTGATTTGGATGAATACAAGGTCCTCCGAAGCCAGTTCACTAAAGATGAATGGGTTGATTTGCTGATGCAATCCATAGGACTCAATCCGGATGAGTTTACCTTCAGGTCAAAACTGATGGCAATCACCCGACTGGTACCTTTTGCGGAGAACAACTATAACCTGATTGAATTAGGACCAAAAGGAACCGGAAAATCACACGTCTTCTCAGAATTGTCGCCACACGGGATCTTGATATCGGGAGGTGAAGTATCCAAAGCAAAGTTATTTGTCAACAACTCGAATGGAGAGATAGGTTTGGTGGGCTATTGGGATGTAGTGGCCTATGATGAGTTTGCCGGAAAGACAAAGAAAGCTGACAGGGGATTGGTGGATATCATGAAAAACTACATGGCCAACAAGTCATTCTCCAGGGGTACCAACATCTATCAGGCTGAAGCTTCCATGGTGTTTGTCGGCAATACGGACCATTCAGTCCCCCACATGTTGACCCATACGGATCTGTTTGATGCCCTTCCCAAAGATTACTATGACACTGCATTTTTGGATAGGATCCATTGCTACCTTCCAGGGTGGGAAGTGAAAAAGTTGAGAAACGAAATGTTCACCTCGGATTATGGCTTCATTGTCGACTATTTGGCCGAAATCCTAAAACAACTGCGAAAAGAAGACCATTCACAAGGCTATAAACCCTACTATGAACTTTCATCCACAATCACCACAAGGGACAAAACCGCCATTGAAAAAACTTTTTCGGGTCTCGTAAAGGTCATCTATCCGCATGGAGTCTTAGAGGAGAAGGAAGTCAAGGAATTGTTGGACTTTGCCATAGAGGGGCGAAAAAGGGTCAAAGATCAACTGCGGAAAATGGACGAGACCTTCAACGATGAAGTGGTCAAATTCGAATACACAGCGAGAGATGGGAAGGTGCACACGGTAGAAACTTTGGAGGTATTGGAGTTTGGCGATCCCAAATTGGGTATCGAAAAACAGGAAGAAGCCAAAGTGGAACTCCCGGAAGTGGCAAACATGTCAATAGAACCCCAAAAGAAGGTCTTGGCAGGGTTACATCGCACAATCAGGGATAATCAGACCAATGTGAGTTATAAAGGGTTATTTGGGGATTATTTGGTGGGTGCCACCCATGTGGTTTTGAAGGACCCTTATATCCGACTCCCCTACCAAATGAGGAACTTCATAGAATTCTGCCGATTGATAGCAGAACTAAAGGAAGAAGACCAAGAGGTGCGAGTTCATTTGGTCACCAACAACAATGAGGAATACATTGAAAATGCCAAAGGAGCCTTTGGGGAATTGATCGAGAGTTTGGCCCCAATCGGTATAGACCTCTCCTATGAGTTCAGCGATGTCCAACATGACAGAAGCATCGAACTTAACAATGGATGGAAGATCATCCTTGGAAGAGGGTTGGATATCTGGCAAAAGACCGGAGGTAGATACGATATAGCTGAATACTATCAGGAGAAGCGGATTTGTAAGGAGTTTGAGATTACGGTGGTGGAGCATGGGTTAAGCATATGACAGAGATTAAACCTAGGTACAAAATTGTTTATGAAGACCTGGATTCGCTAGGAATAGGCAGATTCTTGACATCAAGGGAATTCAAAATCATTATGTCAAAGAGAGGAATCTTTGAACAATGGGTTGAGTTTGTAGGGTCAGCAACTCAAAAAAGAACATTTCACGCCGTTGGATTTGACCATGAAATAGATGATTCATTGACGGCCCTTGCGGATATGTTTAACCAAATTCAAAATAGTCAAATCTGGGAAGAACTAATATCTTTCATTATTTCAGAGTTTATTAAGTCTCTGGAATTTAGAATCAACCTCCAACACTTAAAGGAAAGTCTCTCCTTGACAGGATTTTCAGAAAATTCATTGAGCCTTATTTATAGGGAAATCGAGATGAATTCAGAGAAAGATGAAAAACGTACTTTAAATAAAAAGAACGTTTCATCAAACAATCTGGAGAAACTAGCAGAAAGATCTAAGTCAAAAGTATTTATCGTTCATGGTCATGAGGAAGGGTTGAAACAATCGGTGGCAAGATATCTAGAAAAACATGGAATAAAACCAGTAATTATTAGCGAACAACCCTCAGGTAGTAATACCATCATAGAACAAATTGAAGAATATGGTGATGTAGATTTTGCAGTTGTTTTAATGACTGGAGACGATGAGGGTAGAAAAAAAGGAGACAGAAAGTTTAATAGCAGGGCGAGACAAAATGTGATTCTTGAATTGGGGTATTTTTTAGGAAGATTGGGCAGGAAACACGTCGCAGTGATTTATGAGAATGACGTTGAGAAACCTTCTGATTTTTCTGGAATCCTTTATATCCCATATGATTTACATGGAGCTTGGAAAGTTAAATTGGTAAAAGAATTAAAGTCTAGTGGGTTTAGATTAGATATGAATCTTGGCCTTTAAAGGCAGGAAATCCTGAAACCAGAGTAGAATGAGTAGGTACCGAAGCACCCATGAGGAAATATACCAAAATGGCAATTTTGCCTTTATCAGGGAATATTTACGCCATTATTTTCGGGGAGAGATACCTATCATAGTCGAAAAAATCGCTTATAACAAACAGGATTTAACAAGAATAATGTCCCTGATTAAAGATGACCTGTATAAGGACATCTTGGAGAAAAAGAAAAGGGATTCTTCCAAAAAAGAGGGTTTTTACACAGACCCAAAGTTTTTCATAGAACTCATAGAAGAATGGGTGACGATGGTCAAAAGAGAGAAAAGGGACTTTTTTATCCGCAAGCTCAATGCGATGCACTTGAAGACGGTAGGATCACTATTGTCAACAAAACTTTTTCGAATTGAAGACCATCCTGAAACTGGAGAAATTCTAATTCTACCCCGTGCGGATGTAACAATGGATAAAGAGTTTTCTGATTTTTTAGCCATGGTTGTTTCAAAAATAAGGCAGTATGAAGAGGATAACGGACTTCGTTAAATTGAATTTCAGATCAAATAGGGAGTCACAGGGTGAGATCACCTTTGAGGTTGCCAAGGGATTAGTGATGGTGGTACGACAGGATGAGAACCCAAAACCGACGTATGCTCTTGGATTTAAAGCCGTAGAGATTGGAGACTTTGTGTTAAAGGACAAGTTTTTTGCCGAATCCCAAAATGAGGACACCATCATATTGGCAATTCGTTCATGTGTAAAAATGGAACACATCATGAAGCGAAAAATATCCTATTTCAAGAATGATTTTACTTTGAAGGAATAGTCGATAAGGGGTATCAAGAACATTTTTTTGACGCTTCCCAGGGTTTTGGGTTTGATTTAATGAGAGAGTCGTTCTGATGATCACCAAGTCCTATTAATGAGGAAACAGTCAATAAAATGAAAAAAGGCGGAAGACTATTCGAAGGGATTCGTTAGTTTTTATTTGTCAGATATACAGCACATTACCCGAAGATAAGGTGATTTTTTTGAAAATGTTGTTAAAATAATTTGCATAACATTTTTGTTGTCCCTAGCTTTGTCACAACAAAATAGAAAGGCTATGGACTTACTTCTTGAACTCAATAATCCTCCAGTTGTAAAATGTTTGCTTCTTCTCCTTTTGACGGGAATTAATGAAAAGATAGATTGGTCAAATAATCTGATTAAAGATTACAAGTCACAATTCATGGAACTGAAAGAAAAGTCGGAGGCCAATGAATTTGTTTATCTCGTACTACAAAATAAATTTAAAAAGGAAGTGTTGGAGGATAAATCATTGACTCACCTCCATATCCGTTTAGAAAAATTGAAAAAGAAACTACTGAAAATTTATTTTACGTCATTAAAGAAAGATACCGAATCATACAAAGATTATGAATACATAGGTGATTACAGTTCATTGGTATCAAAACACTTTCTACAGATGGAAAGGCTAAAGTTAGTTATTCAACCAGATGTTCAAATAGCTACTAGTGTTCATTCCGTAACCAAATTTACTTATGTAACGGCGAGAGGATTCTGGATTTTAGACACTGGAAAAAGAGGTAGGAAATTTATCAAATCTTTAGGTAGGTTGGATGAATTTGAAGGTGGTAGAAAGAACCCTCAAATATTGAAACTTGGAATTGAAAAAATCCGAGAAGAAAGTCTCAAAGAATACAACCAACAATATCCTGACTAAAGGGTATTTTTTTGGAAATCTTGTCGACCTGATAATTATCACAACAATCTAAACATTTAAAATATGTAAACCAATTCTAGGGGTAAAAATACCTCTTAAAGGGATTCTCATGCCCATATGGTTGTCCCGGAAATATTCACAACAAAAATAGATTTCAAATAAAAATTCTTATGAAAAAAGTGAAAACCAATGGTACCCACGAGGTATCAATCCCTGCTGCCAAAGCAGAAGAGGTGTCTGACAAGAACCTAGAAATGTTGAACAATCGTCAATCAACTTGTACTAAGATGATTCGTGATTACGGATACAGGTTCCTACCTGTAGTTCCTCAGAAGTTCCCTGAGAATCTGGACCCAACCAAATTGAGACCAGTGAAAGTCAGACCCGTCTTGGAGGTATCTATCGACAAAGTCAAAATTCATCCATCTTCTGAAGTTACATATATCAATAAGGACCTTAGAAGTCTGAAGTTTGTAATTTCTAGGATGGGTCTCATTGAACCAGTCTCAGTAGTTCAAAGGGGAAAGGAGTTCCATATTTTTGACGGGATTTCCCGATACAAAGTAGCTCAGGAATTGGGTTGGGAGAAAATCATGGTAGAAGTTTTTGACCTTGCCGATGATAAAGTAAGTGACCTTCATGTCATCAAGAACATGAAAACCAAACGGTCCCTAAAGGAACAAATCATCAAGGCTGAGGCGGTCCTTGGTGTCCTTGGTAAGTCCCAAGGAAAAAGAAGGGAACAAATTGGAGACATCAATCTCAAAGATGATGATTATGGACTAGCTGGTAAGGACAGATTTCAATTAACCTGTGCCTTACTCGGCCTTGACTTTGCTTCTTCTACCCTTAGAAAGATTATCGAAATCAAAGAATTCGAAGAGAATGGAAATGAGGAAGTGAAAGGGTTGGGTCTTTTGGATAAAATCGAAAATAAGGGAATGTCGATTTCCAATGCTTACAATCTGATGAAGAACTACATGGAGGCAGTTGTTGAAAGACAAGAAGTAACTTCCATCATGAAGTCCTTGGATGAAGGTTACAATAATC
Source organism: Mariniradius sediminis (assembly GCF_021491425.1). Classification (NCBI taxonomy): domain Bacteria; kingdom Pseudomonadati; phylum Bacteroidota; class Cytophagia; order Cytophagales; family Cyclobacteriaceae; genus Mariniradius; species Mariniradius sediminis. Next base: position 268,869 of record NZ_JAKEVZ010000006.1, read on the forward strand.
GATATCTCCTTTTCAATAAATCATGTGAAGACTTATCTGACCTGGAAGAAAAAAACATTCAGTTAATAATCTTTTCGCCTCCTTACTTCAATATGAGAATTTACCCGGAAGGTATTTCTCCTGCAGATATTCCTTTCGGTTTGGAGTCAAATCCGGATGAATATGTAAAAAGAAGTATTGAGTTCTACAAAGGTTTAAAAAGAGTCCTGAAAGATGATGGTTCACTCTTCATCAACATTGCAGAGTCATATAAAAATGGGGTAAGTTCAATTACAGTCAATAAACTCATTATCGCAATGGTTGAAGATGGCTGGTACTTGGTTCAGACCATCAAGTGGAAAAAAACCAACCCAAAACCCCAAGGTAAAATCAGACGGTTACGACCTGTCACTGAAGAAATCCTTCATTTTGTTAAAAATCCAACATCCTTTAAATACAATGAACTTGCCTTTTGGTCTGAAGATGAGAACATCACAGTTCAAGCAGGATGTAATGATGAAATTTCAGGTGATAAGAAAACGAAGGAACCAAAATATTCTCTGAAGAGACCGAGAGTCTCGTTAACTGATTTTATAGAAAGTCAAAAGGTGCAGGGCATCATCGAAGGTTCAATTTTCAATTGGACAAAATTGAGAAAGATAGACCCAAACTACATTCATGTTGCGCCATCACCAGATTATCTCGCAATCATCCCAATTCTAATGACAACAGACCCTGGTGACACTGTTTTGGATGTATTCTCTGGTAGCGGGACATTTTTGGATACCGCGATAAGATTGGGTCGTAATGGGGTCGGTTATGATACCGACCCCAAGTCCATTGAATTCTCCAAAAAACGACTTACACGTGCCTTGGAGGAGGAAATACCCGGAGAGGAATTACGGAGGATCGAAAGTCATTACTTCATCCAAGCGGCATAAAACAACTGCTCCGGTAAACATCTATGACTACTTGATGGAACCCTAACCACTTCTTCAAAACCCATGGAAAACCTACAAACCGATATTCTCGAATCGATGGACATCGATGATATCAAATTACCAATGGGGATCTTCGTCACAATACATGAAGTATTGCGAACCCCACCATCAGAAATAGTTAAAATCAACAAGGACAACGTATTGGTGGATGGGATCGGGGCATATCTCATGCATGTGAAACGGGGTGACAGAAAGATCAACGTGATCAGAATCAACATGCTGCAAAAAATAAATATGCGCTTAGATTCGGCGGCTTAATCCACAATCCCCATGAAACTGAATTATTCTTTCATTTTGTTTCCTACTTCCACTCCAGGAATAAAGACCATTTATGAGATCCAGACACTTGGCAACAAGGTGATTAGCCGAAAATCGTTGGGAATTCGGATACAGGAAAAAAATTGGGACAAGTCGAAGAAAAGGGTGAAATCCAAAGAACCGGAGTCCATTCATATTAATAAGATCCTTCAAGAGAAGGAGGAACAACATACTATCGAAAAGGACACCCTTTCAAACCTAGCGTCCGAAAACTGTTGTTCATTGAAATATATGGAAATGGAGTTGGAACGCGGCAGACTCGATGGTACAAAGAAAATCTCCACCTACAATAAATACATAACGGTTCTAAATAGCCTCAGGAAGAGTGTAGCGGAAAAGATGGGGACGAAATACCTCCCATTTTCGAAACTGAAAAATCTGGACACCATCCGGCAAATAACACTAGGGTTAAATACGGGTTACAGAAGGAACGGAAAACCCAAAAACCCAAAAGTCATTTTTAACTACCTGTCTGTATTCAAATCATTCGTAGACCATTGGAACAGGTATTCGGGAACCCAATACCCAGTGAATACTTCCACCTTCTTCAATTTCGTTAGAAAAACACAACCCAAGAAATTGGCGCCTGTTATCACTTCTGAGCAAATACACCAACTTGAAAACTATATTCCACCCAAAAAACGTGACAGATCCTACCGCCCCCAAATTCTGGCAAGGAACACATTCCTGTTCCAATATTACGCTGCCGGAATCCGATTTATCGATGCGATCACGCTGACCAACAAGATGATCAAGGAGGATAAGTTGGTGATCCCTATCCGCAAGACTTCAGACTTTATCTCGGCACCATTCTATTACCCCATGATTCACTGTATGAAGGATTACTTTCCTGAAATCTACAGGAGTGTCATCGATGAGGTAAAACTTGGGGGATTAAGTCTCGACGCCAACTCTATTCAACAGTTATTCAGACTTGAGCGCTTAGATTTCGCCAACTTAACCCACAAAGACCTCTGTGAAGTCATTTTAAGGGTCGCCGAGGAACAATCAGAACGCGAGCTTACCAGACAGTTAAAACAAATCAAAAACCGTTTGGAGGGGGAAATAATCAGTGTTTTCTTCCAGCGTCTAAGGGCACTGCCCGAAAGGTTTATATTCCCGCATTTAGACTTTTGTGATTTCAGGGATTCATTGGAAAACCAGACATCATTCAGCAAGGACCAAGAATATTTTATCCATAGAGCAAGAACCCGTCATAATGGTTCATTAAAACGTATCAGTGAAAACCTTGGTATTGAGGGTTTAACAGGACATGTTCCAAGACATACCTTGGCAAATCATTTGGCCTACTCTGGGCATTCCGAAGAAGAAATCCGTCAAGTTCTTGGCCATTCGAATATCAAAACCACTAAAATCTACCTAAGGGAGAGGCATGGATTTTCAGGCAGTCATGAAATTATGAAGAGGTTTTTGGAGGGTAAGGTATAAACTTATCAAAAACTAAATTTAGGGGAGGATTAATCTTGCTTAATCTATTTATCCTATTGTTCTAACGAGCGCTATTGGTTGATCGATTACCGTTAGTGTTTTGAGAGGCCATTAGTCAACAATCAACGCTTTACAGTGTTTTTGTCATTTATCAATCAAGTTTTGCCTATAATATTCATAATCCCCTCCATATTTTCTGATGAATTTTTCTTTGGAAATATAAACCCCTCTAATCTGTGATGTACCCATACCGCCTTGGACCAGAAAAAGTGAATCCTCACCAAAGTCTATGAATAAGTGCCTTTGAACATTTGCCCAACTTTTACGGGGACTTTTCCAATAAAAAAATTCACCATTAGCTTCCTTTTTTATCTCTTCACTTCGTCTCACCCATCTTACTGGTGGCCGAGGAAGACTTTTCAACTCTAAGTAATCTTCATCCTCCCAGTAGTCTTTAACACTAAGGTTCTTTTTAAAATCTTCACCATTTATCAACCATAGCATTCGTTCCCCATAGAAATCCTCCCTTTCTTTGATCACGGGCATTGAAATAGGAGAGTTTTGTAATTCAATAATGACATTTTGAACGGTCCGAATGTCTGCAATATGTCGTTTACCTTCTTTTTCAATTCCTATCTCGGCATTCTCTTTGCCAAAAGTCATTTTCCAATGTTTATGCCAAAAAGACTCGGGTTCGTACCATGAATCACAATTCTCATCTTTAAAATGAGCCCAATGCCAAACAATAACTGCACCACATTTAGACAACAATTTCCCATTACAAATTGGACATGTTCCTCTTGCTCCTGGGGTTGCTTCAATTTTTTCGTTATTCACTAAAGCCCAAATCATTATACCTTTTATTCAACTTTGACTAACAGTATTTTGAAATGTCAACTTGGGGAAAAGATCACTATTTGTAATTAAACTAAACACATTTTTTTTTAAAATCTCAAACTTTCCTTGATAGCCTATATCAGCATCCACTTTTACATAGACGACTACAATTCATTCTTCATTCGTTTATTTAACTATTAGTTTACAAAAATCACAATATTAAGTTGATCGAAGCATAATGCCTGTTTCTATTTTCAAAATCCCAAAAGTCAAATTCAGAAGTCTAAAACAATTCTAAAATCTTCCTTTATACATAGAGGAGGTTTACTTAAAAATCATCTCTTCAACTGCAAGATCAACTGCAATGTTGACCTCCGGACACAAAAAAAGGGATGTAATTCACCCCTTAAACCATTGAAAATCAATTTTGTAGCCTCGACAGGAATCGAACCTGTATCTAAAGTTTAGGAAACTTCCATTCTATCCATTGAACTACGAGGCCGGTCTAGATGCAAGACGGGAGACTTATGACACAAGACCGGTTCAAAATTTTCCTTCGGAACTTTAGAATCCAAAATCTTGGCTTTCGCTTCTCCTCTCTCGCCTCTCAAACTGAGGCGCAATTTTACAAATTCCACTTCATTCAAGCAAATTAATCAGGGCCATTTGCGCTTTTAAATATTAAACCGCTATCTTTGCAGTCCAAAATTTGAGATGGACGAGATCCATCAATTCATTTAATATCAAAACTATATGGCAGTAAAAATCAGATTAGCGCGTAGAGGCCGAAAAAAATTGGCCATGTACGACGTTGTCGTAGCTGATGCGAGATCTCCACGTGATGGACGATTCATCGAAAAGCTCGGGACTTACGACCCCAACACAAACCCTGCTTCCATCAACATTAACAATGAGCGTGCTCTCAAGTGGTTGATGAACGGTGCACAGCCTACCGATACGGTAAAGGCAATGCTTTCTTACAGAGGTGTATTGTTGAAAAAACACCTTCAGATCGGCGTGTTGAAGGGTGCTATCACCCAAGAAACAGCGGACGAGAGATTCGAAGCGTGGAAGGCTTCCAAAGAAGCTGCCATCAGCGGAAAAGTCGACAAATTGGCCAAGGCTAAAGCAGATGCCAAGCAAAAGGCATTCGAGGCGGAAGCTGCCAAAAACCAGGCCCGTTTGGACGCACTGAAAGCAAAAGAAGTTGTCGCTGCCCCTGCTGAAGAGGCTCCGGAAGCTCCTGCTGAAGGCGAAGAAACACAAGCGTAATTTGATTTCCGGGCCATGAACAAAGACAAATGTTTCCATTTGGGCCACATTGCCAAAGTTCATGGACTGCATGGTGAGGTTGGGATCGTGTTGGATGTGGACTACCCTGAGGACTACGAGGGACTTGAGCACGTCTTTGTCGAACAAAAATCCCGCTTGGTTCCCTTTTTCCTGGAACATTTTGTCATCCAGCCCAACGGCAAGGTCTTGGCAAAATTCGAGGACATCGATACGGTCGAAAAAGTCAGCCCACTCGTGGGAAGCGAACTTTACCTGCCGCTGACCGAACTCGAGGAACTTGGAGAAGACCAATACTACTACCATGACCTGATTGGTTTTGAGGTGCACGACGAGGCACTCGGCAAAATCGGGGAAGTGAAAGTGATTTACGATTTGGAAACCCAGGATTTATTGGGTGTCGAACATAAAGGAAAGGAAGTCCTGATACCAATTCAGGAACACATCATCCAAAAAGTCGACAAGGCAGAAAAGAAAGTTTACTGCCAGCTGCCCACAGGATTGCTTGACATATACTTGGAAGACTGATGCGCATTGACATCGTCACCGTGGTACCCGGACTGCTGGAAGGCCCTTTTTCCCATTCGATTCTCAAAAGAGCGGAAGAAAAAGGACTCGCTTCAGTAAAAGTCCACAACCTACGGGACTATGCCACCGGCAAACAAAAGCAGGTCGACGACTATGCTTTTGGAGGCGGGGCGGGGATGGTCATGATGATCGAACCAATAGCCCGCTGTTTGGAACATCTACAGCAGCAGCGGACCTACGACGAGATCATCTACATGACGCCTGATGGAAAGACCTTTGACCAGCAGATGGCCAACGAGCTTTCGCTGAAAGGCAATCTCCTCATCCTTTGTGGACATTATAAAGGTGTCGACGAGCGGGTAAGGGAGAAATTCATTACCCGGGAAATCAGCATCGGGGACTTTGTGCTATCGGGTGGCGAGTTGGCCGCGGCAGTAGTCGCAGACGCCGTCATCAGGTTGATACCCGGAGTGCTCAACGATGAGACCTCCGCGCTCACAGATTCCTTCCAAGACGGCTTGCTGGCACCGCCGGTATATACCCGACCTGCCGAATATGAAGGCATGAAGGTACCCGAGGTGTTGCTCTCAGGCCACCAAGCAAATATCGAAACCTGGAGATTTGAAGCATCGGTTCGCCGGACAAAAGAGCGAAGACCCGACCTGTTGGAAGGGAAATAGCGGAAAGGCGATAGTAAGAAAGCAACAGAATTAAGAATCCATTCAAACGCTGCGCCGAGGCATCTTGGCAACAAGCAAATAAATCATACGGCTATGAGCGAACTACTAAAATTTGTAGAAGCGGAATACAACGAGGTGAGAGCCAAATTCCCTTCTTTTAGAGCTGGAGATACCATCAATGTCCACGTGAAAATCGTCGAAGGTAACAAAGAGCGTATCCAGCAATTCCAAGGAACAGTCATCCAGCGAAAAAACCCCAGCACCAACGGGGAGACTTTCACTGTAAGAAAGATATCCAACGGAATCGGCGTAGAGAGAATCTTCCCACTCCTTTCACCATCCATCGACAAAATCGAGCTGTTGCGTGAAGGTAAAGTCAGAAGGGCAAGATTGTACTACCTGAGGGGACGTCAAGGCAAATCCGCCAAGATCAAAGAAAAAATCAAACACCACAAAGACTAGTCGTCTTTGTCATCATCAAAAAGGGAATCCGAACAGGTTCCCTTTTTTTTGCTTTTTGTGTTTCATTTTGAGCCAATAAGGATAGTAAAATTCCAATCCGACCTCATGTACACAAATTAGACAGCTTTACTGCCGTTGTTTTTTTATCTTTGCGCCCTAATAATCCGAAAAGGATATGTTCCATAGCCTCTTTCAATCGGAAATCAATCGTCCATGAACCAAACCGTTCGCGTCAGATTCGCGCCCTCACCAACGGGTGCACTCCATATCGGCGGGGTGAGAACCGCCCTGTACAATTACCTTTTTGCCAGAAAAACCGGAGGGAAGTTCCTCCTTCGCATCGAGGATACAGATCAGGCCCGCTTTGTGCCGGGTGCAGAAGAATACATCCAGGAAGCCTTGGCTTGGCTAGGGATTTCCCCCGAGGAAAGTCCGTGGCATCCCGGAGACTGCGGACCCTACCGTCAGTCCGAACGGAAACCCATGTACATGCAATATGCTTTGGACCTGATAGAAAAAGGCCATGCCTATTACGCTTTCGATACAGCCGAGGAGTTGGAAGCCATGCGGGAAAGGTTGACCGCCGCCAGGGTCGTCTCCCCCCAATACAATTCCATCACGCGTACCCAAATGAAAAACTCACTCACCTTGTCCGAGGAAGAGGTGAAGACAAGACTTGCATCCGGTGAACCTTATGTCATCCGCATCAAAATCCCCCGCAAGGAGGAAGTGCGCCTGCATGACATGATTCGCGGCTGGGTCGTGGTACACAGCAGCACCCTCGACGACAAGGTCCTGATGAAATCCGACGGCATGCCGACTTACCACTTGGCCAATATCGTGGATGACCACTTGATGAAAATCACGCATGTGATCCGAGGTGAAGAATGGCTGCCTTCAGCGCCTTTGCATGTTTTGCTTTACAGGTATTTGGGTTGGGAGGACACCATGCCGCAGTTTGCACACTTGCCCCTGCTGCTAAAGCCGGACGGCAACGGCAAACTGTCCAAGCGGGATGCCGAGAAACAAGGCTTTCCTATCTTTCCGATGGACTGGAAAGACCCGGTGACCGGGGAGACAGCCATGGGATTCCGCGAGGCAGGTTACTTGCCTGAAGCGGTATTGAACTTTCTGGCGTTTTTGGGTTGGAATCCGGGCGACGAGCGCGAATTATTTACCTTGGACGAATTGGTCGAGGCATTTTCCATCGAGCGGATCGGCAAATCGGGAACCAAGTTTGATATCAACAAGGCTAAATGGTACAACGAACAGTACCTTCGCGAAAAAACCGACGCTGAACTAGGTGCATTCCTCAAAGCTGACATCGAAAAAGATGGACTGGGTATTTCAGAAGATAAAGCGGCGAAAATCGCCCATATCATGAAAGACCGGGTCACCTTCCCTCAAGACATTTGGAGAGACAGCAAGTTTATGCTCATCGCCCCGACCACCTTCGACCAGGAAGTCGCTTCCAAAAAATGGAACCAAGAAGCCGTTTCGGTTTTGACGCAGTATATCGAAGAGTTGGAAGGATACACGGAAGAATTCAGCCCCGAAGCTGCCAAGGCTTTGATTGAAAAAGCGGCTGAAACCGTAGGATTGAAACTTGGAAAGGTAATGCAGGCTGTTCGCTTGGCCGTCACTGGAATGGGCGGCGGACCGGATTTGATGGCGGTATTCAGTATCATCGGCAAAGAAGAATTGACAAAACGGATTAAATTTGCCCTACAGACTTTGACCGTCTAAGCATAGAATCCTTAGCGTAAAATCCCAAAAAAAATGGCCAAGAAACCAAAAAAGGAAGAAAACCCGAAAGTCCACAAGGATTTGGAAGGCTTCAAAATGAGCATCAATTCCTTCGGGGAGATTTCCAGCAGCTTTTCAATCGACAAGATCAATGAGTTTCTCAACAAAAACGTAGAGGATAAAAAACTCAGGGACAGGGACGATCTGGCGGATATTCCCTCTGAAAAGAAGAGAAAAGGAAAAACCGATTCTGAATAACGCTTAAAAATGCACAGAAATTAAGGTCTGTGCATTTTTTGTGTCTCAATTTTTTAAACCATTCAGAATAAAACTATATTCACTCACAAATTACGAACTAAACCACTATGAAAATTTTTACTGGCATTTTGTTCTTAGTGCTCGCCTGGCATTCGGGATTTTCGCAAACGGGGACGATTTCCGGAAAAATCACAGACAGCAAAACCGGAGAGCCGCTTCCTTTTTGCAACGTATTTATCTCCAACTCGACCATTGCCACCACGACCGATATCGACGGAAATTACGTGCTGGAAAATGTCCCAGAAGGCGAACTGGAATTGGGATTTTCATTCATCGGGTACCAGGCTGTTCAGAAACCTGCCTCGGTGAAGCCGGGGAGCAAACTTACGTACAATGTCGCGATGGTTTCTCTCGAGCAAGAACTCTCAGACGTAGAGGTAAAAGCTTCCAGGGACAAAGCTTGGGAACGCGAACTCCGTCGGTTCAAAAATTACTTCCTGGGAAATGACAATTTCGCAGCCCAATGCGAGATCCTCAATCCCTGGGTGATTGACTTCCCGAGTGACAATTCCGCCAGCAATTTCAAAGCATCCGCCTACCAACCCATCGAAATCCGAAATGACGCGCTCGGCTACAAAATCACTTTTGACTTGCGGGAATTTTTCGTCACACAGCAATTCTACCGCATTGCGGGGGCCACGCGGTTTATGGAAATGGACACCTCGAATCAGGCCGTAAAAGACAAATGGGCCAAGAACCGTACCGACACATACCTCAAAAGCCCGATGAACATGTTTCGGGCGATGATCTCTAACCGCCACAACCAAGAAGGCTTTTTCCTTTATGGAGACAAACCTGGAGGTGCAGAAACACGCAATATGCGCACGGATGTCTTTGCCAATGAACTCGGAAAATCGGTGATTGAATACAAGCCAGAAAACCTTGTCGGCCCAGGCCGCAGACCGGGCGAATACCGCATCAACCTTAAAGGCCGGATCGAAATCCATTATGAAAATGGTTTCTCCAACGTCAATACCTACAAGGATGCACCTTACCCCATTTCTTGGCTTGAAGTAAACGGGGGTTACGTTTATGTCACAGAAAACGGCATGGTCATCAACCAAAAAGACCTCACTTTCTCAGGGGATATGGACAAGCGGAAAGTTTCGACACTATTGCCATTTGATTTCAAGCCAAACCTAGATGGAGCGAACACAAGCCTTACAAAAAATGCTGCCAGTCTTCAGGAAAAAGTCTACTTACACTTAGACCGCCCCTATTATTATCAAGGTGACCAACTTTTCTTCAAAGGATTTGTAAACTATTCCAGTCCAGAGTTCAAAAAGGATCTCAGCAAAGTCATGCATGTGGAGATAATTTCAAAGCAGCGGGATATCGTCATCCAGAAAAGATTCAAGATCGATAATGGACAGGTAATCGGAACGATTTACCTGCCCGACACGCTTGCACAAAAGGAATACTTTTTGCGTGCCTACACCAACTGGAACCGCAATTATGGACCGGAAAGCTATTTTGTGAAGGCGCTGCCCATCATCTCTACCTTTGACCGCATCACCGGCGATGAACCAAAAGTGGATTCACCCTTTGCGCAGGCAGGGTTCTCGACCGACAAGGATTCCTATGGGAAACGGGAAAAAGTAGTCCTAACGATTAGCCTGCGGGACAGGACGGGAGACCCTGTTTCGGCTAATCTCTCAGTTTCTGTGACCGACGCCCAATACGCCACGCCGGTAAATATCAATCCCGGAATAATCGATGGCATGAAACTCTCGGAAGTCCCAGCCAATATCAATACGGATAAATTTTTGTATCCGATCGAAAAGGACCTCTCGATGCCAGGCAAATTTACCAACGAGAAAGGCAAACCGGAAGCAGTACCTTTCACGGCGTATTTCAACAACTTCGAAGGCTCGGTGGACTTGCAAACGGACAGCGAGGGTAAGTTTGTACTCGACCAAATGGACTATTACGGGCCATTAGACTTTGTTTTGATGACATTGGACAAAAAAGGAAATGCCCGAGGTACTTTCCAATTTACGCCAAGACTTGTTCCTCCCTTTTTTGTACCCTCATCCACCAGCATGCCCAAAATCTCCACCGTCGATCAGCCTATTTTCCAACATTGGCAAACGGAGACTGACAACACAATTGATCTCAAGACGGTGACGGTCAATGAAACCAAAGAATCCTCAGGGACCCGCGCCATCTATGGCAATCCCGATTATGTAGTCAATGGCGAGGATTTGATGCGTGGGGGAAACACCACAGATTTGCTTCAAAGCCTCAAACAGTTTGTGCCCGGCATGTCGGTCACTACGCTCGGACAAGTAAGACTGAGAGGTGGGGCGGCTTCCGCATCCAACTCCCAGGAACCCATGGTCATGCTTGACGGTGCGATTTTGCCGGGGAGTTCTGTCGCAGGCAACCTCGCGACCATCAATCCCAACGATGTGGAACGTGTGGAGGTAGTTTCTCGGACCAGTTCGATGATGGGCGACCAAGGCAGGAACGGCGTCATTGCAGTCTATCTTAAGAAAGGCGGGGGAAATTCACCCTTGCCGAATCTCGCCAGCAAAGACATAAACTCGTTTACGTTGGAAGGTTTCTCCTTACCCGGAAATTTCTTAGTCTTCGATTACGAACAACTGGAGGAAGCTCCGCAATGGGACGAAAGAGCGACTTTGTATTGGAATCCCCAACTCATCTCCGACCCCGACTCAGGACAAATCCAGGTAATTTTCTTCACCAACGACAGCCCCGCCCCAAAGATCGTCGTCGTCGAAGGAGTTGATCAGAAAGGGAACCCTATTCAAGCCAGATTTCAAATAAAGGTGAAACAATAGGCTTCTTGGTGAGAAATGGTCGTAAACGCTTATTTTTGGGCATGCAAAAATTTCTTGCCGTTTTCTTTTATCTTTTTGTATTTGGGTCTGTAGAGACATTGGCGCAGACAAGCATCGGCATTCGGGGCGGTATATCTTCCTCCACGATGAGGTACAGATACAGTCCGGGCAGAGCTGAAGTACGAACTGGCGGAATTACAGCCCCTACTTTTGCGCTCGTCATTGAACACTTTGCGTCCAAAAACGCCGGAATCCAGATCGAATTACAAAAAATCACCTTGGGCTACACGCAAAGCAACGAACTCGGCGAGACGAATATTTCCGAATGGGATTACCTGAAAGTACCCGTTCTCTCAAATTTCTATGCGGGAAAAAGCGGAAGGTTCCACATCAAAATTGGCCCGCACATTGGGTACATGCTACAAGCAAGGGACGTACAGCGAGAATTTGATGGCGACGGAACAAATCTGCCCACCTATGGAGGACCATCGGACGATCCAAACAGATTCATGTATGGCATCACCGCCGGAGCGGGACTTTCAAAACTCTTTGGAAAAAGTACCTTGGAGGGAGACTTTCGATTTTCCTATGAATTTGGAAGGCCGGAAACCCAAGACCGGATTTTTGACATGAATTCCACCAACATCGAAATCACGCTGACATACATGTTTCAGTTTCTGAAAAAGAAATACCAGGACGACTAATTGTCCAACTCATGCTGACAATTTTCCGATAAGGACAAGAAAGCGGAACTTTGAACGATAAATCGTGTTTAGAATCTAAAATCAACACCATGCTCCAAACTCAAAAAAGACCTGTCCACATATACATGGAAGCGAATCCCAACCCAAATTCGCTCAAGTTTGTCATCAATTTCATGCTCACAGACGAGGGAATCAGCTTTGACTATCCCGACCAAGCCAGTACGGAAAACTCCCCTCTTGCCCATGAGCTTTTCAATTTCTCGGCTGTTGAGCGGGTGTTCATCACTTCCAATTTTGTGACCGTCACTAAGAAAAACTGGGTCGAATGGCCAGAAATACAGGATTTTATCCGCGACCATATCAAAAAATACCTGGAAGCCGGAAAGGCAGCCGTTCAGGTCACTTTTGACAAAGACCCACTTTTTGATGAAAACGACTCGGAAACGGTCAAGAAAATCAAGGGTATTTTGGACGAATATATCCGCCCGGCAGTCGAGCAGGACGGTGGAGCAATCGTATTCCATAGCTTCCATGATGGCATCGTGAAGGTATTGCTCCAAGGAAGCTGCTCGGGCTGTCCGTCCAGTACCGTGACACTCAAAGCCGGCATCCAAAACCTATTGACACGAATGGTTCCGGAAGTTTCCGAGGTACAGGCCGAAGGAATCTAAGTTGAACCAGGGTCTCGGATGTTGAGGGGAAATTATACATGGGCTGCACTAGGCCTAGTCAGCGTGCTGGCTAGGCATTTTGCCATTAAATATCCGGAGAAAACAGAGCTTTTTTATTCTCGGTTGTTTTTTCCCGGCATCCGTAATCTTATCGACAATACACTTTCCATCCTGCCATTTGCCACGGTCTACATTTTTGTGGCATCCATATTCCTGTTTTTAGGAATCTATTTCTACAAAGTCTGGCGCATGGAGGGATGGAAAGACAAGGTCGGCTATTCCATCCGTTCCTTGGCCAACTACCTAGGAGCGATTGTGTTTTTCTTCCTGATATTGTGGGGATACAATTACCAAAGGATCCCGATATTCAAACAAATCGGCATCACACCCGTGCCGCTCAATGAAGATCAACTCCTCGGTGAAATCAAACTCACAGCCAATATCGTCAACCAGCTTCGCGCCAATATCGAGGAAGATACCGTGGCGATAGAATCGATTATGGATTACGGGGATTTGGAAAAATTGGTACGGGCCAACATGCGGGAAAATCTCTACCTGCTGGGCTTGAACTTTACAGGAAATCCCCGCACGAAGCAATTTTACCCCGCAGGATTTATGCGAAGGATGGGAATTTTGGGAATCTATTTCCCCTACACAGGCGAAAGCTACATCGACCCCACCTTGCACCCACTCGAAAAACCTTTTACCATTGCCCACGAAATGGCGCACAGCTACGGTGTGACCGACGAAGGAGAGGCCAATTTCATTGCTTGGGTCATTTGCAGCAATTCGGAGGAGGCCCTGCTCCAATATTCTGGCCAATTGCGGCTATTGCGCTACCAAATGCGCGACCTCTACCGCATGTCCAAGGAAGTCTACATTGATTTTTATAAATCCCTACCCGCCGGAATCCGAAACGACCTGGTTTCGATCCAGAAATCCAACGAGCTGATCAAACCCTTTAATCTGGAGATCAGCCGCAAGTCGAATGATCTTTTTCTCAAAACCCAAGGCGTGAAAGCGGGAGTAAACAGCTACCAGGAACTCCCGATGCTCGCTTTTGCCTGGAGAAACCGGCTGAAAGAATAATTGCTAAGCTCAATCCTCCAATTGGCGACGGTACATTTGGATTGTATTTTCCAAACCGTAATACAATGCATCGCAAATCAAGGCGTGACCGATGGACACTTCGTCCAAAAACGGAATGGATTGTTTGAGAAACTTGAGATTGTGGAGGTCCAAATCATGTCCGGCATTTAGTCCCAAGCCCAATTCCTTTGCGATTGCAGCAACTTCCACGTAAGGTCGCACTGCCTTTTCACGATTGATAGGATAATTGGAGGCATAAGGTTCCGTGTACAATTCCACCCGGTCCGTTCCCGTAGTCTTTGCAGGTTCAAAAAATTTCACCTCGGGATTGATGAAAATAGACACCCTAACGCCATAGGACTGTAACTCAGAAACAACGTCCTTCAAGAAAGCCTGATGGGCAATCGTATCCCAACCGCTTGAAGAAGTGATTGCCTGCGGCGGATCGGGCACCAAAGTCGCCTGTGCCGGTCTGACCAATTTGACCAAATCCATGTACCGCTGGTCCGGATAGCCTTCGATGTTGAACTCAGTGCTGATCACCTTCGCCAAATCCAGAACGTCTTGGAATTTGATATGCCGCTCATCAGGTCTGGGATGGACCGTAATGCCTTGGGCACCAAATCTTTCCGCGTCCAAAGCCACTTTTACAAGGTTTGGGTTGTTGGCACCGCGAGCATTTCGCAGCGTCGCGATCTTGTTAATATTTACACTGAGTTTGGTCATTTTACTTAATTTTAGGGGTACTTTTGCCACAAATTTACACCGATAACCCAAAGAACAAGATCATGAGCTTGAAGGCAAACATAGAATCGGAGATCAAAAACGCAATGCTCGCCAAAGACAAAGACAGGCTACGGGCGCTTCGTGCGATCAAATCGCTCATCCTGCTGGAAGAAACCAAGGAGGGTGCGGGCGCAAATCTTACGGCTGACGATGAAATCAAGCTCCTGACAAAGGCTGCCAAACAGCGGAAAGATTCCGCAGATATCTACAAGCAACAAAACCGTGAGGACCTTTACGCCGTGGAAATGGCCGAGCTTTCCATCATCAATGAGTTTTTGCCCAAGCAGCTTACAGAGGAAGAATTGGTGGCCGAATTAAAAAAAATCATCGCTGAAACGGGTGCGAGCTCCGCGAAGGACATGGGCAAAGTAATGGGCGTTGCCACAAAATCCCTGGCTGGAAAAGCAGACGGCAAACTCATTTCCCAAAAAGTGAAAGAACTTCTTGCGTAGATGTTTGATATCCTGATCATCATATTTTTGGCCATTGGCGCCTATGAAGGATTCAAAGAAGGCCTATTTGTGGGCTTGATTTCTTTTGTTGCCTTCGTTGTGGCCTTGATGTTGGCGTTCCATCTCATGCATTGGGGTGCAGGAATTTTGGCCGAGCAACTCAAGGACTCTTCCTTTGTGTTGCCTTTTGTGGCGTTCTTACTTATATTTTTTGGGGTACTGATGATTGTGCGTGGCTTGGCTTTTCTGGTCAAAAAATCCATGGACATCACAGTTTTGGGAACTGCAGATGACATTGCGGGAGGTATTTTGGGGGTTTTCAAATCCGTCCTCTTTTTGAGTTTTCTAATATGGATTGCCGAGTCTTTTGAATTTTCCTTCATCACCAACTGGACCAAAGATTCCAAAATCTACCCCTTCGTCCAGCCGATTGCGCCATGGATCGTGGCGTGGGTGCAGCCTTTGCTGCCGATTTTTCAGGATACGATCGACAAGATTTATGATTTGGTAAAGGCCACAGCGGATGGTATTGTTGATTGACAATTTCGATTCCTTTTCACATATCCTGGCCGACTACCTCCTGCAGACCGGAATCCCCCTCAAAATCGTCCGAAATGACCAATCCTTGCATTCACTTACAGCCGGAAACTGGGAAGGATTGATCCTGTCTCCCGGCCCAGAATCACCCGAAAAAGCGGGAAACCTGATGGAGATATTAGGCCACTTTGCTGAAAAGGTTCCCATTCTCGGGATTTGCCTTGGACACCAAGCGATCGGCCTACATTGGGGTGCTACTCTGGCAAAAGGGAAGCAACCTGTCCATGGAAAAGTGCATGCCGTGAAATCCCTTTCCACACACGAAATACTATCCGGATTGCCGGAATCATTCATGGTCACGCGTTACCATTCCCTGCTATTGACCGAGCTACCTGATTGCTTGGAAGTGTTGCTGGAAACAAATGATGGTGAAGTGATGGCGATCGCACATCGGGAATTGCCGATTCTGGGAATCCAATATCATCCGGAAGCCTACCTGACGGAATTTGGAAAAGAAATCATCCAAAACTGGCTCCGGTGGGCAAATATTCTTCCGAAAACCTTGTAATTGGGTCGAACCAGCAGGTTTGAAATTTCGTTTTTTTATTCAAATTCCTTTAATATCTTTATTGCATGCAGGCCTACGAATTTATCAATAATCTGATCCCTCCCTTGAAGCTTAAAGACAAGGTGAAGATGGCTTTGGGCTGGATGGAAGAAATCAGGACGGGCCAACTTCCTGTCGTGGATGGGGGAAGATTCCTGGGATTTGTGACTGAGGACCTGATTTTTTCTTTGAACAACCCCGATCTTGCCGTTTCCAAAATCGAACTGGATTCGCCTTCATGCTTTGTTTACCTAGACAAACATATCTATGATGTCATCAAAGTCGCCTCGGAAAACCATTCCAATATGGTAGCGGTGGTTGACCGGGAAAACAATTACCTTGGCGTGGTGACCATGGAGGATGCGATAGGCGCCTTTGCCAACTCGCTTTCGATTCAGTCCCAAGGTGCAGTAGTGGTACTTTCCATGTTTATGACGGACTACAGCCTCTTTGAAATCGCCCGCATCATCGAATCGGAAAACACAAAAATCCTCAGTTCCTTCATCTCCAATGATCCTTTGGACGACTCTAAAATTAAGCTGACACTCAAGCTGGACCGGACAGAAATGCGGCATATCAAAGCAACCTTGGAACGGTTTGGCTACAAAATACTGGATCATTACCAAGAAGAGGAAGGCGTCAGCGGCGAACAGGAAAGAATCGGTAACCTTTTGAGGTTTTTGGAGCTATAAACCTTGGGCTGGATGAAGATCGCTTTACATGGGATTGGGGTACAGAAAGAATTTTTCCCGGCTATCCACTCACTTTTTTCACTTCTGAAAGAAAATGGAATTCAGTTTTATTTGACCGAAAGCTTCCACAAGTCACTCAAGAAACAAGCTTTTGACAAAGGAAAGCTGCCAGAAACGCTCTCGAAAACTGCCATTGAAGAAATGGATTTTGTGTTTTCGGTCGGTGGCGATGGTACCTTACTCGATACCGTCTGCCTAGTAGGACGTACCGAAGTACCGATCCTGGGTATCAATACGGGACGGATGGGATTCCTTGCCACAGTCGCAAAAGAGAATATCAACGACGCGATACAAAATCTCCTCTCCGGAAAATACACCCTCGAAGCGAGGTCACTCCTCAGTTTGGAATCCGATAAAGCTCATTTCAACGGACTGAATTTCGGGCTGAACGAATTCACGATCCACAAGCGCGATACCTCCTCGATGATCACGGTCCATACCTACATCAATGACCTCTACCTCAACAGCTATTGGGCGGATGGATTGATTATAGCGACACCGACTGGCTCTACGGGATATTCCCTGAGTTGCGGTGGCCCGCTGATTACGCCCGGTGCGCGGAACTTCGTCATCACCCCAGTAAGCCCACACAATCTCAACGTGCGGCCGATTATCGTGTCGGACGAGAGCGAAATCAGCTTCAGGATCGAAGGGAGAAGCGAAAAATTCCTGATCTCTTTGGACTCGAGGTCCATGCCGATTGATGCCTCTGTAAAATTGAAGGTGAAAAAGGCTGATTTCTCCGCCAAATTAGTCAAATTCGCACCAAACAGTTATTTTGATACCCTCCGTCAAAAACTCAATTGGGGATTTGACATGCGTAATTAAAAGTACCCGCTCGGGGCGTCCTTTCACCAATGGGTTTGCCTTCGAAAAAGGGGAATTCTATGCCGATTTTGATTAACAAAAATTAACCCGGCAAATACGGAAACGGGTTTTTATATCGTTGTGTACTTCATAAATTGCAGCGTCTTGAAAAAGAATCAGTCCAGGATTTCATCCTTTGTTTGCCTGTTGATAGCACTATTTGTAGCGGCTCCGCTGGGGGTCTTCGCACAGAAATTTGACTTCGGCGGGGGATTGGGAGTGGCCACTTATTCCGGGGATATTACCCGGCTGGTCAATCCCGAGCAACTGGGTTTTCAAGGCACGTTGTTTGGCAGACGAAATTTTGACAATGTATGGTCCATACGAGGGGGCATTTCCTTTGCGCGCCTCAATGCCGCGGACAGCCTCAGGCCAATAGATCCTGCGGCAGCTTTGCGCAATGGATTCTTCAAGGGCAGCCTTGCGGAGGTATCGGTCGTGGCAGAGTATCATTTCCTCGACTTCATGCATCCACAGGCACGGTACAGGTTTTCGCCCTATGGCTTCCTGGGCTTGGGATATTCCACATTCTCCGGAAGCGGACAAACCTTCCAAGGTGATCCCGATGCGGGGACCTACTTGGTAAGCACACCCGTGATCCCCTTTGGTATTGGCATCAAGTACAAGCTGAGCAAGCAATGGATACTCGCGACAGAGCTCGGATTCAGGGCCACATTCACGGATAACCTGGACAAGATAGACAGCAAACAAGCCTCCATCCCCAGATTCCCCGACCCCAACAATCCGAATGCGCTTTATGGCTATAACTATGGAAATTACAGCGACAAGGATTGGTATTATTTTCTCGGCGTGACGCTCAGCTATTCATTTTACTCCGTCAAGTGCTTCTCTTATTAATTGGTTGGAAGCGTAGAATATTGAAAAAGAAATAGCATTTTTGTACCTCCAAAAAATAAGGAGTACGGGATTCTACGCAATGAAAGAATCATTAGACAAAACAAAAATCCCCCAACACATCGCGGTAATTATGGACGGCAACGGCCGATGGGCCCAGCAAAAGGGCGCCATGCGGATATTCGGCCATAAAAACGCCGTCACCGCCGTCAGGGAATGTGTAGAAGGCTGTGCCGAATTGGGAGTAAAATTCCTGACACTTTATGCCTTTTCGACCGAAAACTGGGCAAGACCCAAGGATGAAGTCGACGCACTCATGGAACTCCTCGTGGAAACAATCGCCAAAGAGGTACCTACCATGATGAAAAACAACATCAGGCTGCTCTCCATCGGTGACGTCAATACCCTCCCCAGAAAAGCCCACAACAAGCTTAAGGAAGCCATCGAACTCACAAAAGCAAATTCCGGAATGACCGTCGTACTCGCCATCAGCTATAGCGGACGTTGGGAAATCAGGGAAGCAGTACAAAGCATTGTCGAAAAAGTCGTCAACAAGGAACTAAAAATAGAAGAAATCACGCAGGAAGTCATTGCTGCGAATTTAAATACAAAGAACATCCCTGATCCGGAACTCTTGATCAGGACCAGTGGAGAACTGCGGATCAGCAATTTCCTCCTCTGGCAGTTGGCTTACACGGAACTCTATTTTACCGAGGTACTGTGGCCGGATTTTAGAAAAGAGCACTTGGTACAGGCCATCTCGGACTATCAAAAACGAGAAAGAAGGTTTGGCCTTACCGGGGCGCAAGTAAAATAATTTGATTTGATGAAAAAGAGTTTACTATTCCTCTGCCTCCTGTTGGCGTTCTTTCAATCTCAGGCCCAAATCCGCCTGGGGCAAAGCCGCTACACGCCGACACGGCCAGTGGACATTTTGGAATTGAATTATTCGAAGCCCCAGAAATTCCGTATCGCAGAAATCAAGGCCGTCGGGTTGACCACACTGGACGAAGTTGCAGTCACTTCCCTGTCTGGCCTGAGAGTGGATGATGTCATTTCCGTGCCGGGAGACCAAATCTCAAGCGCACTGAAAAGACTTTGGGGACAAGGTATCATTGGCGACGTCAAGATACTGGTCACCAAGGTGGAAGGAGACGATATCTACCTCTTGCTGGAACTGACGGAAAGACCGAGATTCAGTCGGGTCGAGTTTGCTGGAATCAACAAAACACAAGAAGGAGAACTCAAGGAAAAGATCAAAATCAGGGGCCGTGTAGTCAGGGATGATGTTTTGGCCAGTTCCCAGCGCAGTATTTTGCAGTATTACAGAGACAAAGGTTACCTGAACACAGAAGTAAAAGTGGTCCAGGAACGGGATACAACCCTGCCCAATTCCGTAAAGCTCCGCTTCCAAATCGATCCCAAGACCAAGGTCAAGATCAACCGCGTGAAGATTTACGGTGCGGAGGAAATCAGCGAAGCACAGGCAAAATCCAAACTAAAGAAAACCAAGGAGCACCCAAGGATGCACTTGGTGAGGGATTGGCTGTCAAGGGTATCCGACGCTACTACCGAATCCACCAAGGCCGCAATCACCCAAAGAAATCCTGTTAGCCAAGATCAGGTAAAGGATTATATCAACAAAACTGTCAAACTGAATTTTCTCAGTTCCTCCAAATTCGTAACCAAGGACTACCGGACTGACAAAGAAAAACTGATTGCCTTCTACAATTCCAAAGGATACCGCGACGCGGAAATCATGGTGGATTCCGTATACAAGTTTTCCGACAATACAGTCAATGTGGACCTGTCGCTAGAAGAAGGCAAGAAATACTTCTATCGAAACATCACTTTTGTCGGCAACTACCTGCATCCCGATGCAGTACTCCAATCCAGACTTGGTATCCAGAAAGGTGACGTCTACAACAAGGAAAAACTGGACAAACGCCTCAATTACGACCCCCAAAAGGAGGATGACGTGAGTTCATTGTATCAAAACGACGGATACCTCTTCTTCCAAATAGACCCCGTAGAAATAAAAGTCGTAGAGGACTCGATCGATATCGAGCTCCGCATCATGGAAGGCCCACAAGTGACGGTCAACTCGGTCAATATCCAAGGAAACGAGCGTACTTCTGACCACGTGGTCATGCGTGAAATCCGTATTCTCCCGGGCCAAAAGTTCAACAGGAGTCTTTTGGTAAGGACCATCCGGGAACTTTCACAATTGGGTTATTTTGACCCTGAAAAAATCGAACCTGATCTGAAGCCAAACTTCGAAACTGCTACAGTAGACATCACTTTCAAACTCGAAGAGCGTCCCAATGACCAAATCGAGCTTTCCGGTGGTTGGGGTGGATTCTTCGGCTTCGTCGGTACGGTGGGCTTGGTGTTCAACAACTTCTCGCTCAAGAATATCACTAACTTCGAAAAATGGAAACCACTGCCGGTGGGCGATGGACAGCGACTATCACTCCGGGTACAAGCAAACGGCCGTTCTTTCCAAAACTACAGCTTCTCCCTTACCGAACCTTGGTTCGGTGGTAAAAAACCAAATGCCCTCAGCCTCAGCTTCAACCACTCCGTACAAAGACAGCTCAATTTTCAAAACCGTGCCAATCCAACACAGGAACTCGGGTTCTTCAAAATCACCGGTGCCACCATCGGGTTTGCGAAAAGGGTGACATGGCCTGACGATTACTTCTCATTCAGTTCTGCACTCCAATATCAATTATATGATTTCTTTGAATTTGGAAGGAATTTCGGCCTAAGCTTCCCAACCGGAAGGCTGAACAGCATCGTGTTGAATACAACAGTAGCCAGAAATAACATCGACAACCCGATCTTCCCTAGGATGGGTTCCAATATTTCTTTGGTAGCTTCGCTTACACCACCTTATGCTTCCCTGAATCCAAATCTCAATTCAGAATCGACTGACCAGGAAAAATTCAGGTGGTTGGAATACCACAAGTGGATGTTTGACGCGACCTTCTACACACCACTGTTTGGTTCCAAGAAATTCGTTGTCGCCACAAGGGCACACATGGGCTTCCTAGGCTCCTATGGTAATAAAATCGGCATTATTCCGTTGGAAAGATTCGTGATGGGTGGTGATGGCATGACTTTCAACAACTTCGCCCTTGGTCAGGAAATCATCGGCTTGAGGGGTTATGAAAACCAGATCATCACGCCGGGACGATTGACGAGGGGAACCGGAGAACCATATGGTGGTATCGTGTATAACAAATACGTCATGGAGCTCCGCTTCTTGGTTTCTCCCAACCCATCGGCAACGATCTTCCTCTTGGGATTTGCTGAGGCAGGTAACAACTGGGGCTCCTATGCGGAATTCAACCCTTACAATTTGAAGAAATCCGCAGGCTTCGGTGCCAGGATTTTCATGCCTGCCTTCGGTCTCTTGGGTCTTGATTGGGGTTATGGTTTCGATGCAGCGCCAGGCACGTTCCAGCGAAGTGGACCTCAATTCCACTTCACGATTGGGCAACAATTCAGATAATGATGGAAAGACGGATTATATTGTTAATTTTGTCGCTGATTTTGGGTTTGGGCATTTGGACGCAACCGGCTCAGGCCCAAAAGTTTGGATACATTGACTCTGAATTTATCCTGAACAAACATCCTGACTACAAGCTCGTACAAGATGAATTAACAAATCTTAGCAATGAGTGGAAGAAAGAGGCACAGGATTTGGAACAGGCTATCAAGGAAATGTATGCCAACCTCAAAGCGGAAGAAGTCCTGCTGACAGAGGAAATGTACCAAG
Organism: Mariniradius sediminis; assembly: GCF_021491425.1. Lineage (NCBI taxonomy): Bacteria > Pseudomonadati > Bacteroidota > Cytophagia > Cytophagales > Cyclobacteriaceae > Mariniradius > Mariniradius sediminis. Next base: position 291,385 of record NZ_JAKEVZ010000006.1, read on the forward strand.
AGCGCGTGGCTGCCATCAAGGAAAAGGAAAAAGAAGCAATCGCTTACAATAACCGGGTATTTGGCCTCAACGGCCAGTACTACCAAAAGCAGAAAGAATTGCTCCAACCCTTGCAGTCCAAGATCTATGACGCCATCGACCGGGTCTGCAAGCGCAACAACCTCGTGGTGTTGTTTGACAAAGCGGCTGGGCCATTGATGATTTACACAGATCCAAGGCATGACTACTCGGAGTTTGTCTTGGAAGAATTAGGAATAGAAAACAAATAACAAATACACACAAATGATGAAAATTAAAGTTGTCCTTTCCGCAATCGCATTGATGTGCGTAGGATTCGTAGCCCAAGCCCAAGAATTGAAAATTGGCTATACCAACGTGGAATTACTGATGGACTTGATGCCGGAGATGGAGCAGATCGCAGCCGATATCCAGGATTACCAAGCACAGCTTCAGACCAATATCCAAACCAAAGCAACTGACTTCCAAAAGAAAGTGCAGGCTTACCAACAAGCAGCACAGACCATGACGGAAGACGCCAGAATGGCCAAAGAACAGGAATTGCAGAAACTCCAGCAGGACATCCAGAAGTTTGAACAGGATGCACAAACCTCCTATCAGCGGAAACTCCAAGAACTCTTGGCCCCTGTACAACAGAAAGTGTTCAACGCGATCAATGCAGTAGCCGCTGAGCATAACTACACCCACGTGTTCGCCGAATCGGCAGGCAACTCGCCCATTCTGCTTTACACCAAAGAAGAAGACAAGTTTACCGAACTGGTAGTGGCCAAATTGGGTATCAAACTCCCTACTCCGCCAGCCGCTCCATCAGGAGGAAACTGATAAGCGCTGCATGGGTAAGGTACCCCCGCTGCAATAGGTACATCTGAAATACGAAAAGCCCGTCAAGAAATTTGATGGGCTTTTTTGTGAGCTTCTTTATTGTCCTGTGTGCCCAGACGCAGGACTTTTTCTTTCTCCGGAATAAATATACCTACAAACATCTCCAAGCCCTCTTTTCTGGTTTTTAAATGGTTTCCTATTAATTTTGATCATGTCGAAAATTGAGCATTCCTATTTTCTTGAAAACTGCAACAACCCCTTCCAAGGATCGGATCGGGAAAAAATCTGGGAGCAAATAAAGAAAAACGGCAGGGAAATTTCGAAAACCGATCTATTCAAAAGATTGGAAGAAATAAAGAGAAATGCCAAAAAGTAGGTTGATACCCTGAAAGTACCCCCCAAGTGCAGGATTTGATCCTAGACACAGTCCGCCGCCTCCAATCCCAGCGCACAAATTTCAAGTGAGCTGGAACCGAACCATTCGGTTTGCTTGTTCAGGTCCCCCAGACAGCTCGATTCCCATGCCCAAGAAAAAATTCAAGGAAATCATCCAACAATCCGAAGCGGCCATTTTGGTGGATTTCTATGCGGACTGGTGCGGACCTTGCCAAACAATGAATCCCGTCCTGGAAGCCGTTATCGGGGAATTGGATGGGAAAATACAACTCCACAAGCTCAACGTCGACAAGCATCCTCAATTGGCACAGCAGTTTGGCGTGCGGTCCATTCCCCATTACATCCTGTTCAAAAAAGGCAAAATCCTCTGGAGAAAAGGCGGCATCATGACCAAGCGGGACCTGCTGCAGGGATTGAAAGGATTTATTGGTTAGCCAAGATGGTCCTTTGGAATTCTGGAAATGGCATAATGCGCAACGCTAGTTTTGTTTGGCTAAAGCCAGAACCATCTATCGCTATCCCTCAGGAATGGGCTAAAGCACCATTCCTATAAAGCGCTGATCCAGTCGATAATCCAAGAATTGCCTCCTGCTTTAGTTTGGAATTGCCTCCTGCTTTAGCTGGAGGCCTGAAATGCCCAATCTCCACCGGGGCTTTAGCCAAAAGAAACCATTGCGAAACAACACAATACTTCAGCCCCAAAAGGGTGCTCGGACTTGAGGTCTGAGGCCAGAATCTCCGAAAGGTTAAAGAGAAGCACCAAGAGGTGGTACAACCTCCGCTTACTCAGCGATTGCGGTAGGCCTACTACCATCTATTATGCAACATGTCTTTGATTCACATCAAGGACTTCACGACACGCCTCCTCCCAGACCGAGATTCATCAATGATTTTTAATTTAATCCTCCTAATTAAGTGTGAAATTTTATCTTTTCTACTACTACCTTTTTGAGACTACACCCTCAAAAGTAGAGTACAAATTGCAATTTAAATTAAAGCTTTCAACCGAACTCAGTAAAATATTTAGTAGTGAAATTATACTCCAATAATCATGTGAACCTATAATGGTTAGGCACTAACTTTTGCTTTTAATTATTTTCAGGAAAAGAAAAAATAAAATACAACTAAATATTATATCAAAAATGTCCACGAATACCGATTCACTAATTTCACCTCTAAACAACGATTGGTGAATCACAAATGGAAACAAATGAAAGGCACTATCTTTTCTAAAAACCAACATTAAGAATCCTATGGCTAATACGGCAGAAACAAGCATTGAAATATTCCTTGACTTTATCATAATTAGTTTGTTGGCACAATCTTCCCCCCCCCCTGAGTGTAGTATAGGCTTTCGGTGGTGGACTGGGTGGTACCGATATTCTTATGGATTAAACAACGGGTTTGATATAGGATTTTTCATATTTTCGGTCTTCCCTTATCAGAGCGAATATCCGGTTGATTATTTTGGCTCTGACTGCATTTAGGACCGTCATTTTGTT